>JBCDKH010000151.1 GCA_038746835.1 Planctomycetota bacterium
CTGGCTCTTGCCATCGGTGTCGACGAATGTCAGGCCGTCATAGTCGTCAACAATCAGCAGCGACTCGCCCGGCGAGACCGTCTGCCCGCCGAAGCCGGCGACGATCGTCTGGCCGACGTCCAGCGACACGAGGTCCGGCACTGGCTCGCCAATGACCCGGCCCATGTTGTTCGGATCAATGAACTGATCGACGCCCTCCCACTTGCTCAGGCCGATGAACTCCCACGTCATGTCGAAGCCGGCGAGCACGTCACTGCCCTGGCCCATGTCGTAGCCGGGCAGCGACTTGGTGTAAACGCCACTGCCGAGGAACTGGAAGTGGTCGTGCAGCGCGTTGTAGTACGGCCGCGGCCCTGCCGGGTCGACCGGGCGATCGTTCGAGTTGTACCCCTGGGCCCGAAGCTGCGGGCCGGTGCCCTCGTCGACGACCTCGATCTGGAAACGCCGGCCGTCATGAGCAACGACGGCAGATGCGAGTGTCAGTGTGGTGAGTGATGTGAAGAGCGTTGTCTTGGTGATGTGCATGTTGAAAGTCGTTTATTGGCAGAGTTGGTGGTCGAACCGGTTGTCGGTGCGACTGGTGTAGAGATCGCCGAAGCGATGGACGGCGGCGTGGCCGTCGAAGAAAAGCCACGTCGATCGCGCGTCCTCGCTGCCGCGCTCGCCCTCGTGGGCGTGAAGCTGCGCCTCGGCCGACGCCTTGAGCGCGGGCGAGACGAACGGCATGAGGTCCGACCACGCGTCGGCGTGGAAGTGATCCCAGACGGCTTCGTCGCCGGTGTAGACCTTGATGCCGGCGTGGACGAAGTGCGTCGGCTGACGGACCTGCGCCGCCCGCTTGGCACCGTGGACAAAGTCGGACGCGAGGAAGCGGTTGATCGAGTAGCTCGTCCGTCGGTAGGTGTCGACGCCGCTCACGACGACGGGCGTGCCGCCCTCGAAGTGCGGGGATTCGTCGACGGGCGACCGGAGCAGAAGGGCCTCGTCGTAGTCACGGAGGATGTCGACCCACGAGCGATCGCCGTGGGACGTGGTCAGCAGGGAGCCGTCGCTGTCGATGAGGTAGAGCCCGTGGGCCACCCCGATCTGCCGAAGGTTGCTGAGACACGCCACCCGCTGCGCCGCCTGCCTTGCGCGACTCAACGTCGGGAGCAGGATTGCAACCAGCAGGGCGATGATCCCCAGAACCACCAGCAGCTCGACCAGCGTGAACGCCCTGCCGCGTGGATGCGGTGGGTGCATGAAAACAGGCTGGAACGTGCGGATGCCGTCGCCGACCGATCGATCGGCGACCCGATCAACATGCCACAGGCGGCCCGCGCGATGTGCGGACAGCACGAACCCACGACACCTCCGCCGACTCGGCCACGTCGTCGCCGAGCTTGTCGGCGAAGGCGAGGGCCGGGTGATTCAACGTGTACGCGACCGCCACGACGTGCATCGCGACGATGTGACAGACGGCACATTTGCCGCCCGATGGAACAGGCTCTACCGGCTGATCACCCCGCGGTGAAGTCGAGCAGCACTTCGCCTGGACCGCGGCCTCTGCGACCACCACCTCCGCCCCTTCCCCACCCGGCAGACGGATCGCCCCCCGCGTGTGCCCCGGCACGATCGCCAGCAGCCACACGGCCTGCCATGTCAGAACGAGAATGCGCAGCCACGTCGCCCGCATTGGCCGGCAGCGTAGTGGCTTTGAGGCGGCCCTGGCTCCGACGCGCTGCATTGTCGCACCACGGTGGAAGCCGTAGCGAAGTGCCGAGGGCAACTCCGAACGCATCGAAGTCGCGTGCTCTCTGCACGCTCTCGCCGATGAAGGAGGCATGGCCTTCCTCTGGGTTGCAATCGGCGGTGCGATGGGAGCGCTCGCTCGGTTCGGGGTGAGCGAGCTGGTGGCGAAAGTCATCGGCCGAGGGTGGGTGCCGGCTGCGACGTTGCTCGTGAACGTCGTCGGCTGCCTCGTCATCGGCTTCGTCGCAAGGCGGCATGCGGAGGGGGACGTCGCGTGGTTGATCGCAAACCGGCCGCTGGTGGTAGCTGGCGTTTGCAGCGGGTTGACGACGTTCAGCACGTTCGGGTTGGAAGTCGTCGAGTTGCTGGCGACCAAGCCGATCCTTGCGGTAGCGCTGGTCTTGGCACACGTTGGTGGCGGGCTTGGTGCGGTGTGGCTTGGGATGAAACTGGGAGGTTGAGCGTTCAGAGCATTCTCAGACAGCGGCACTGAAGTGCGTCCGCCGTCGCTAACGTGGCTGCTCGACGTGCGTGATGTGACCACGAGCAGGATGACCGCGCTGGTGCTGGCGTTTTACGTCGCGGTGTCTTGGACGTGGGTCATCGGGATGATGCTGCCGGTGCTGCTCGTTCGCGACTTCGGCATCGCGGGCTGGATTCTGTTCGCCATTCCAAACATCGTCGGCGCGGCCTCGCTGGGATGGCGATTGCGGTCTGCCGGCGACGCGGCGGACTTCGCCGCTCGGCATGCCGGTGCCGTCTCGGCGTTTACCGCGGCGACGCTTGTCCTGCAGGGCTTTGCGATGGCGTGGATCGTGACGCGCGTCCTCGGCGGCACGGCCGGGTTGGTCGGCACCGCTGCGGTGGCCACGGCGATGGTGCTTGGGCGACGGCTGGAGTCGGGCCTGCCGAGCCTCGCTCCTGTCGTGTGGCTCTTCTCCGCAACGGTCGCCTTCTTCGTCGCGGGCGACGCGCGAACGCCCGAGATGGCAGACGTCGAAATCGGCTGGCTCGGCCTGGCTGGATTGGCGGCGATCTGCTCGCTTGGTTTCCTGCTCTGCCCGTATCTCGACGCCTCGCTTCTTGCAGCTAGGCAGGCCGCAGGAACGCGTGGCCGATTCACCTTCGGCGTCGGGTTCGCCGTGCTGTTCACGTCGATGATCCTCGTCACGCTCGCCTACGCGACGACGCTGCCTGCCCTGATGAACGGTGCCGACTTCGGCGCGATTGGCCTGTTCATCGGCCTGCACCTCATCGTGCAGGTTGCCTTCACGAACGTCGCGCACCTCACGTCGCTCCGTCGCCTGGCGGACTTCGTTAACCGGCCGAACCTCGCCTCGTCGTCATTGATCGCGGCAGGCGTGATGGCTTGCGTGACGGGATGGGCGGTCGCGGTGGAAGTGCCGCTGCTCGACGCCAGTGGCAATCAGTCCGGCTGGTCGCTCGATGCGGTTCGACTCTTCGACTATCGCCCCGGCGAGGTCGGCTATCGCACGCTGCTCGTCTTCTACGGCCTGGTGTTTCCCGCGTATCTGCTGCTCGGCTCGCGACGCATGTGGGTCGCTGTCGTGCTGGCAATGCCGCCGATCGCGGTTGCCTTTCTCGGCGGGGAAATGGCGTGGTCGATGGCCGTCGTGGCGATCGTGATGATCCTCTACCTCATCGACCGACGCCGCTCGCGAGAACAGCCTCGGCCGCTCGACGCCCGCTGAGCATCGCGCCATTGATGCTCGCCGTGTCGCGATGGTCACCCGCGAGGTAGACGCCCGACGACAGCCGACTCTTCTTGTGCGGCTCGGCCATGACCGGTGCCGGCTGGCTCGGCAAGGCGTGCTCGATGTCGTACGTCGCCAGATGCCGCAGCTCTGCCGCCGCGTCGTCGCCGAAGAAGTGCGCGAGTGCCTTGCGGACCGCTTCGAGCAGGTCCTCGCCCGTCGGCGTGTCGTCGTCCGGCACGACATTGGCGCTCAAGAGCGACTGGCCTTTTGGTGCGTACGACGGCGCGGCGAGGCTGAGCGGAGCGATCGTGTTGATCGACTGAAGATGCGGATCGGTCCCGCTGAGGACCAGCATCGGCTCCGGCAGAAGCTCTCTCGTCCCGGCGAAGTAGAGCGTCGACGTCCGCCGGAACGTTCGATCGTTAAAGTCGGCCGGAAGCGTGTCGCCGAGAAGCGACTTCGCCGCCGGGGCCTCGACTGCGACCACCACCGCTGCCGCCTCGTGCTCGACGCCTTCGGTGCATGTCACGCTGGTATTGCCGACCGAACGCACAGTGGTCCCGAGCTTGAGGCTGTCTGCTGGCAACGAATCCGCCAGCTGACGTGGAATCGCCTGCATCCCGGCCGCGGGCAGACACGCATTGCCGTTGGCGAACAACCGAAACAGCCACCGAAACAGCTTGGCCGACGTCGAGAGCGACCGATCCAGAAACACCCCGCCGAAGAACGGCCGGAAGAACGTGCCGAGGATGCGTTCGCTGAAGCCATAGTCGCGCAAAAACTGCAGCGTCGACATCGGCTCGCCCTCCTGGAGCAGCGACTCGACGTCCTTCCGTGCGAGGCCGAGTCGCAGTCGAGCGATCAGCAGCTTGTCTTTGACAGTCGTCGCCGGCGACAGGGCCACGCCCACCGCGCGGTGCGGCCGACGGAACGGATCAACCAGCGAGTGCAACAGCTCCGTCGACGCCATCCGCGTGAAGGCACCGGGCTCGAAGGGTTTGAGATCGAGCCGGCCGTAGTCGAGGTGCCGGGTGGCCTCGGGGTAGCTGTCGAGAAAGACCTGGAAGCCGCGGTCCAGCAGGAAGCCTTCCGGATGCACATCGGTCCGCACGCGTCCGCCCACCTCGTCTGCGGCGTCGAGCACGCGGACCGTCAGCCCCGATTCGTCGAGCACTTTGGCACACGTCAGTCCGGCAAGACCGGCACCGACAATCACGACTGGTCTTGGGTGCGGAGACGGCTCTGCCACGGCCGACGGTAGAGCGATCCGCGTCTACGAGCGTCGTGCGCCGATGGAGAAGGTGCCGTCGCCGCGCGGTTCGCACCGGACGATCTGAAACTCTGGCACCTCGCCACTCCCATTCGACTCGTCGACGCGCAGCTTCTGGTACGCCCCGACCGGCAGCGGCCGATCCGCGACCACGCCGATGCCGTCACGCGAGACGTTGACGACCGTGCTTAGCCGACGATCGTGCGGGCAGAACGGCACATCGTCCGGCAGATCTCGCGGCCTTGGGCGTGCAGTTGGACAGAACAGCTCCGCCTGCTTCTCGTCATCGACTCGCTGGAGTCGACGACGCTCGACGTCGTTGGTTGGCGTGGACATGCCTCACACGTCGCATCTGGCCACGTGACAGACCAGTGGCCGGCAGATTTTCCGTCTTGATCGGCGACGCGTGCGAAGGGTGTCGCATGCGAATGCTGCTCGTCGTGCTCTCATTGGCCTTTTTCGCGGGCGGCTGCATCGGCCGATCCAACGTCTCGGCGACTGTTGAAAATCGGGCGGACGAGACGGTGACACTCTGGCTCTACAAGACTGGCAGCGACGTCGAAAGTCACCTCATGTCACCCGGCACGATGATCGCCGTCCTGCCCGCCTCGGCCGCCGACAGCGACGAACCTGCCGGCCCACCGGCCGTCCAACTGCCACCGGGCCAGAAGGTGACGATCGGGCCCGTTAAGGGCCGTTTCGGGGCTGGTGCCGTTCCGACAGTGGGCGTCTTCAAGGGAACGCCGTCGCTGGGCGAGCTGGCTTCGGAGCCGCAACGCACCAGCCGCGTCGCCCGCGTGCCGCTCGGCCCGGGTCCGAATCTCGTGATTGTCGAGAGCACCGACCCGGTCAGAGCCCTGCGTCAGACGAGCGTGCCGACAGAGTAGTTGAACTGTTGACGCGTCCGTCGGCCCGCGTACCGTTGCGGTCGCCACGCCCTCATCGTCTAGTGGCCTAGGACGCCGCCCTCTCACGGCGGAAACAGGGGTTCGACTCCCCTTGGGGGTATGCGGCTTCAATCGCCGGCTCACTTCGACCGCTCGTCTGCCGCCTTGTCGGCTGCGAGGACGCTCTGGTCTTTGTCCGCGAGGAGTTGCTCGACGGAGCGCACCGGCTGACGCGTGCTGCCCTGCCAATCGCGGAGCAGGACGCGAGTGCCAGCCGCATCGTGCTTGGACAACCGATCGGCTGCAGCGTCGATGGCCGCCGCGGCGTAGTTTGGCAGCCACTGCCGCTGAGCGACCAACATCTCGTCGACCATCTGCCAGATCGCTTCAGGCTCGCACACGGCCGCCGACAGCGGGTCGTGCAACACGGCCTGCTTCAGCAGCGTCACGTCGCCCGTGACCGCGGCGTCCTTCGCCATCCGTTGGACGTCGATGCTGGTTCGGCATGTCGCCGCACACGCCTGCGGCAGCGTCAGGCCGGCCGCCATCTGCACGCCCGTCGCATCGACGTAGCCCGGGGCTTCGACAACGCAGTCGGCCGGAAGCTGCGGGAGGATGCCGTCGTTGCGGACGTTGAAGTGCCCTCGGTACGGCCGGCCTGTCTCGCGGGCCTCGATGATGAAGCTGCCGTGCTCGGTCGATCGCTTCCACTGGCTCATCGGCGTTCCGGCCTCGGCGAGGAAACGGTCGAAGTCCGCGGCGAACAGCTGCCGGCCTTCGGTCGTGACGCGCAGGTAGCCGCCCGTCTCGCCGTTGATCCAACTGTCCGGGCCGACCCACTTGCTGGCACGTTCCGGGTCGGTCGCAAAGTGCTTGCGGTACCACGGCACGTACTCGCTGAGATGCCCGTTGCTCTCGGTGCTGAACAGGCCGAAGCGGCGGAGCACGTCGATTCGGACGGGCTCGTGCCTGGCCAACCGTTCGTGCTTCTCGAAGGCTTCGAGCAGTTCCTCGCTGCCGATCTCCCGGCCTTGGTACAGGATCTTCGTGTACCACGTCTGGTGGTTGATGCCGGCACAGACGATTTGCGTGCGATCGTGATAGTTCTCGCCCCAGCCGATCTCGTCATCGCGGTGCAGGTTAGCCAGAGCCCTATCGATCGCCCACCAGCCACCTTCGACGCCGTGGCACAGGCCGATCGTGTCGACACCCTCGCCGCGGTCTCGCGCGTCGAGCGCGGCCCAGGTGTTGATCGCCATCGGGTTGGCGTAGTTGAGGAACAGACAACCGTCATTCGCGACGGCTTTGGCGTCCTTTTGGAACGCCAGCATCTGTGGGACGTTGCGCTGGCCGTACAGGATGCCGCCCGCGCAGAGCGTGTCGCCGACGCACTGGTCGATGCCGTACTTCAGCGGGATGTCGATGTCGCTCTGGAACGCCTCGATCCCGCCGATGCGGACGCAGGAAACGACGTAATCCGCACCGTCGAGCGCGGCCCGGCGGTCAAGGCTGGTCGACACGGAAGCCGGCAGGTCGTTGCCCGTGATGTCTTTTTCGATGATCCGCGAAATGCGGTCCAGCGCCTGGGCGTCGATGTCGTGGAGTGCGATCTCCACGTCCTGCAACTCGGGCACGAGCAGAACGTCGCGGCAAAGCGTGCGCGTGAAGCCGAACGAGCCGGCACCGATGAACGCGATCTTGACGGGCATCAGTAGAGACTAACGAAGAAATGCCTCGTGCAGGCCGCCATCGACGGTGAGGATCTGCCCCGTCGTTCGGCTGAGCCGGTCGCTCGCCAGCAGGAAGATCGCCTCGGCCTGGTCGACCGGTCGGATCGGCCTGTGGGTCAGCGTCCGCTTCGCGTAGAAGTCGGCGAGCTGGTTCCGCAGCGTCTCTTCGTCGGCGTTCTCGTCGTAGTCGATCTCGTACTTCGACAGCGACGCCATGACGCGATCTTTCGGGAACATCGAGCTGCCAGCGACGACGGTTGCCGGCGCGACGCCGTTGACGCGGACGTCCGGGGCGTAGGCGACGGCCAGTTCGCGAACGAGGTGGTTCGCGGCCGCCTTCGACGTGTCGTAAGGGAAACTGCCCTTCTTGGCGACGACGGCGTTGACGCTGGTCGTCAGCACGATGCCGCCGCCGAGGCCTTGGGCGGCGAGAATCTTGTGGGCCGCATCGGCGGCGTTGTAGAGCCCGGTGACGTTGATCTTGAACGACCGGTCCCACTGGTCGGGCGTGTTGACGCCCTGCTTGTCCGGCGTCGCGAAGTAGCCCGCCGTCACGAGAACCTGGTCGACGCCGCCGTAGGCCAGCAGGACGTGTTCGAGCATGGAACGGCATGACTCGGCGTCGGTGATGTCAGCCGACAGCCCGATGACGTCGCCGCGACCCGAAATGCCGCTCCCGGCGACGCCGATGCCTTTGCCAAGCTGGGCTTCGATCTCATCAGCCGTGCCCGTCGCCGCCTGCTCATTGAGGTCGACAGCAACGATCTCCGCACCCTCGCGGACGAGTCGATGGCACGTCTCTTTGCCGATGCCGCTGCCACCACCGATGACGACGCAGACCTGGCGGGCGAGTTCCTTCTCCGGCGGCATCCGCTTGAGCTTGGCTTCTTCCAGCGACCAGTATTCGATGTCAAACGCCTCCTGCCGCGGCAGGCCCTGGTACTCGCTGACGGCCTCGGCACCACGCATCACTTCGACCGCACAGCAGTAAAACTCGGCCGTCACACGGCTTTCGCTCTTGTTCTTGCCCCACGCGATCATGCCGACGCCGGGAATGAGGATGACCGTCGGGTTCGGGTCGCGCATCGCCGGCGAGTCCCGCCGCTTGCACTGTTCGTAATAGTCGGCGTAGTCACGGCGATACTGCTCAAGGCCAGCGGTGAGCAGCTCGCGCAGCTTGGCGGTGCCGGTCGTCGGGTCCCAATCGACGTAGAGCGGCTTGATCTTGGTCCGCAGGAAGTGGTCCGGGCAGCTCGTGCCGATCTCGGCGAGTCGCTGGGCGTCGTGGCTGTTGACGAACGTCATCACCGAGTCACGATGTTCGACGGTGCCGATGAACCGCTTCTGCTGGCTCACCTGGCCCCGTAGCCACGGCAGGATCTCGTGGAGCACCTCGTTCCGCTTGCTGTCGTCGAGCGACGCGTACTTCTGCCCGCCGAAGGTCTGGTCGCCCTTGTCGTGATCGGCGAGGTACTGGGCGGCCTTCTCGATGAGGCTGAGCGTCAGCTCGTAGCAGGCCCTGTCGCTTTCATCGGACCAGTTGATCAAACCGTGCTGGCCCATGAGAATCCCGACGGCATTCGGGTTTTCCTCGGCAATCCGCTCCATCTTGAGACCGAGATCGAATCCTGGCCGCTGCCAGCCGACGTACGCGAGCTGGCCGCCGAAGACTTCTTGGTTCAGCCGCTCCTGGTCCTTGCACGCGGCGATCGCGATGACCGCGTTCGGGTGCATGTGGTCCACGTACTTGTGCGGAATAAACGCGTGCAACGGCGTGTCGATGCTGCTC
>JBCDKH010000152.1 GCA_038746835.1 Planctomycetota bacterium
AGCCGAATCCCGATCATGCGACTCTCGCTTCTCGCCCTGCTCACGCTCGCATCCGGTGCGTCGTCCGAGCCGATCTTCAACGCGGACTTCGAAGAACAGGACCTGTTCACCGCCGACGCATACGCGTCGAGCAGTGACGGAAACCTGTCGGTCGAGCGCGGCCTGCTGAAGGGACGAGGCCAGTTGATCGCCACCATCGACGGCGATGGTCTCGAAGGCGACAATCCCTGGTTCGGCGCGGCCAGTCAGTGGTGGGGAGCAATGGATGTCGGCGACGCGACACCCGCGCAGCTCAAACTGACAGCAAGAGTCGCAGTGCCGGAGGGCAGTCCGACTGGCCCCGTCGTGCTGAGCCTGAAGGACGAAGAAACCGGGGCGACCTGGTCCTTCCAAGCCACCACCACGGAAGAGTTTGTAACCATCGGTGGGACGTTGGACGACTCTGCCGTCGAGAACCCCGCCCCGCTCACGCCGAGCGGCAACTACTCCATTTTCGTCGCATTCGCCGAAGCGACCTGGAACGGCTGGTCCGGCGAACCAGATGCGATCAACACGCTTCTGTTCGACGATGTGAAGCTCGAACGGGTCAACCGTGACGTCCGGCTCCAGCCGGCTTCAGAAGCCGCGGCGAATACCAAGGTCGCACCGAAGCAGCCCATGCCAACCTATGGCAAATGGCACCAGTCCCGCCTTGGGGGAGGCGGGTACTGGATGGGGGTCGTGCCCACGCGAGATGCAGACGTCTTCTACACCTTCAGCGATGTCGGCGGCGCGTGGCGTAGCGACGATGGCGGAGCAAGCTGGCGCAGCCTCAACCGTGACCTTGGCGGCGAGGACGCCGGCAGCTACGTGCGGTCGCTCGATGTCGACCCACGCGACGAGAATGTGCTGCTGATGGCCAGCGGCAGTCAGTGGTACACCGGCGGTGGGCTGTATCGCTCGACCGATGCTGGGCTGACGTGGCGACAGGTTGTCGAGACGCCCGTCATGGGCAACGAAGAAGCCCGGATGGCTGGGACGACGATCGCCCGCTCGCCGGCTGACCCGGACCGCTTGGTCTTCGTCTCGGCAGGCAGTGTCCGCGTTAGCAGCGACGGTGGAAGGACCTGGTCGACGGTTGCAGATGATCTCTTCGGCGACCTCTTCCCGAGCGTCGTCGCGTTCGATGCGGCAACGCCCGATCGCGTGCTTGTCGGTGGCCAGGATGGCGAGAACTACGTCGGCGGATGGTCGCCTGAAGGCCCAAAGCAGTATCTCGGTGGACTTTGGCTCAGCGAAAACGCGGGCGAGACCTGGCGACACGTCAGCGACGAGGACGTCGTCGAGCTCGCGCAGCTTCCAGGCGACGAAGCGATCTACGGCGTCTTCAACTACGACACCGTCCAACGCAGCACCGATGGCGGCGAAACGTGGAGCGAATTGCGTGACGGCCTTCCCGCGCCGACCGGCCACAACATCATCGGGACAGGGCGTCTGCAAGGCCTCACCGCTGGACCCCGTTTCTTGCTCACCATCAACGGACAAGGCGACGTCTATCGCCTCGATGCCGGCGAAAGCCGTTGGCAGCAAGTCCGGCGCACGCATGTCGACGACGACGGCTGGTACGGCAACGTCCCGGGCGAAGAGCGAAAGCCGGGCAGCCACGAAGGCTGGGTTCATTTCGGCAAGGCAGCGGCGTTCATTGGCGTCGATCCGACCAACGCCGATCGCTGGTTCATGACCGACTGGTACGCCGTCTGGCGCAGCGAAGACGCCGGCCGCACCTGGGCCATCAGCATCGATGGGCTTGAAAACACCGTCAGCCATGACCTTGCCGGTCAACCCGGCTCGCCAAACGTCGTCCACTGGGGCATGGGCGACAATGGCTACCTCCGAAGCAGCAACGGCGGCCGCTCGTTCGTCGACATCTCTTTCCCGGCCAACGGCGGCGGAAGCAATGTCAAAGACTTCGGTCAATCGACCGCCGACCCGAATCGGCTCTACGCCACGACCAACAAGAGGCCCGGCGAGTGGGAAGCAGCACAGCTCGCAGTCTCCAACGATGCCGGTAAGACGTGGCGAAACCCGACGATGGCAGGCTTGCCGAGCGACATGGGGGAGACGCGTCGGATGAACAGCGTCACCGTCTGTCCGAACGATGCGGATCGCATCCTCGTTGGTGTCAGCGGTGATCCAGCCAAGCACGGCGGCGTCTACGAAAGCCGAGACGCCGGCGAGACCTTCCGCAAACTTGGCAGCGGCCTTCCTGCGAACGAGTTCGGCACGTACTTCCAAACCAACGTCTGGGCCGTAGGCAATGAACTGTCGCTCAGCGGCGATGGCAGTGCGGTCGCCTTCAGCCAGGACGGCAGGTTCGTCCACCGCCTCGACGGCTCGACGTGGACGCCCGTCGACCACGACTTCGGCGGCCAGCCGTACGAAGTCGTCGCCGACGCGCGACACGACGGCCGCTTTTACCTCGCCGTCGTCGGCAGCGGCCTTTGGCAGAGTGTCGATGGCGGCGTGTCGTGGGGCAAGCTGTGGAGTGGCAGCGCGTACTACGTGGCCGTCGCCGATGACGGCCGCATCGCGGTCGGCCACGAGACTGGCATCGTCGTCTACGACGACGGTGCGTGGACGGAAGTCGCTGGCGATCTGCCGGTGCGCCGTCGGCCGATCCCGGCTTTCGCGGGCGATCGCCTGCATGCCGGAACGCACAACATGGGCAGCTTTTGGCGCGAACTGAAGCGCCGCTGAGCCGGCCGTACAGTTCCCGTCCGTGCCAGAGGCTGTGACGAGTGTGGAGGCCGTGCGAGAGGTGATCGGCCGGTCGATGCTGCGCGATCGGCACCGGTTGGAGCGTCGTCTCCACGGGCTGACGCGACGCGGCGTACCGACGGACGAACAGCTTGCGAAAGTTCTCGCCGCGGCTGACAAGTCTGCAGGCATCGCGGACGAGCGACGCGGGTCGATTCCGGAGGTGACCTACCCGGACGAGCTGCCCGTCAGCGGCAAAAAAGACGAGATCGCCGAGGCGATCCGAGCTCACCAAGTCGTCGTCGTCTGCGGCGAGACCGGCAGCGGGAAGACCACACAGCTACCCAAGATCTGCCTCGAAGCCGGCCGCGGCGTCTTCGGCACGATCGGTCACACGCAGCCCAGACGCCTTGCCGCCCGCACGGTCGCCAGCCGCGTTGCCCAGGAAATCGGCTCGAATGAACTCGTCGGCTACAAGGTCCGCTTCCACGACGAGACGAGCCCGCGGACGCTCGTGAAGCTCATGACCGACGGCATCCTGCTGGCCGAGACGCAGGGCGATCGGTTCCTCAACCAGTACGACACGATCATCGTCGACGAGGCCCACGAGCGGTCGCTGAACATCGACTTCCTGCTCGGCCACCTGCGAAACCTCATCGACAAGCGGCCGGATCTGAAGATCGTCGTCACGTCAGCAACGATCGATCCCGAGCGGTTCAGCGACCATTTCGGCGGACGTGAGCGGTGCCCGATTCTGGAGGTCAGCGGCCGGACGTATCCGGTCGAGGTGCGGTACAGAGGCTTTGCGAGCCCCGACCGTGAGGGAGGGAGTTCGGACGAAGCGGAAAGCCCACTCCCTCACGGTCGGGGCTCGCAACCGGAAGACATCAACGACGCCATCGTCCAAGCTGTGGACGAGCTCGGTCGCGACGCCGATCCCGACGTCGCCCGTGGGGACACGCTTGTCTTCCTGCCGGGCGAGCGCGAGATCCGCGAGGCCGCCAAAGCCCTCGAAGATCACGTCGGCGGCCACCACGGCAAGTTCGGCAGCTTCGACGTGCTGCCGTTGTACGCCCGCCTCAGCAACGCCGAGCAGAACCGCGTCTTTGCACCGTCGCGCAAACGAAGAGTGGTGCTCGCGACGAACGTCGCCGAAACGTCGCTGACGGTGCCGGGCATCCGCAGCGTCGTCGACACCGGCGTCGCCCGCATCTCGCGGTACTCGGCACGATCCAAGGTCCAACGCCTGCCGGTCGAGCCGATCAGTCAAGCCTCGGCCGACCAGCGCAAGGGCCGTTGTGGCCGGGTCGGGCCGGGCGTGTGCGTGCGGCTGTACGACGAAGCCGACTTCGACAATCGGCCGGAGTTCACCGACCCGGAGATCCAGCGGACGAATCTCGCGGCGGTGATCCTGCAGATGCAGGCGTTCGGGCTCGGTGCCGTCGAGTCGTTCCCGTTCATCGACCCGCCCGACCCGCGCCAGGTCCGCGACGGCTACCAGACGCTCCAGGAAATCGGCGGCCTCGACGAGCACCGCCGCCTCACCGACGTCGGCCGCCAACTCGCCCGCCTGCCCGTCGATCCGAAGCTGGGTCGGATGATCCTCGCGGCGAGCAAGGAGAATTGCCTCGACGAAACCATCATCATCGCCGCGGGCCTGAGCATCCAGGACCCGCGCGAACGCCCGCACGAGAAGCAGAAGGAGGCCGACGAAGCTCATGCCATCTGGAAGGCCGGCGGCAGCGACTTCCTGACGCTCGTCAACCTGTGGCGTTGGTACACCAAGCAACGGCGCGAGCTCAGCCGCAACAAGCTCAAGCAAGCGTGTCGTGCCCGATTCCTGAACTACCTCCGCATGATGGAGTGGGGCGACCTCCGCCGTCAGCTTCGCGAGTCCGCGTCGAGCATCGGCCTGAAGCTCAACGCCGATCCCGCTCAAGGCGACGCCGTCCATCGGGCTGTGCTGCCCGGTCTGCTGGGCAACGTCGGCAAAAAGTCCGACTCCAATGAGTACGACGGTGTTCGCGGGCGCAAGTTCTTCGTCTTCCCAGGCAGCGTCGTCTTCGGCAGCAAGCCGCCGTGGATCGTCGCCGCTGAACTGGTCGAGACGTCGCGGCTGTACGCCCGCACCGCGTGCAGCGTGAAGCCAGAGTGGGTCGAGGAGGCCGCGGGCGATCTCGTGAAGAAGACGTACGGCGAGCCGTACTGGCAGATGAAGACCGGCCGGGTGATTGCGCCGATGAAGGTGACGCTCTGGGGCCTGCCCATCGCGAAGCGGCCGATCGATTACGGCAAGATCGACCCGAAGAAGTCGCGCACGATCTTCATCAAGTCCGCCCTAGTCGACGGCGACCTCGAATCAGGCGCTGCCTTTTTTCGGCACAACCGACAGCTGGTGCGGGAGGTTGAGCTGCTCGAGGCCAAGACACGCCGGCGTGACATTCTGGTCGACCCAGCGACGCAGTTCGCATTCTACGACGCACGTCTGCCAGCAAGCGTGGTCGACTGGCGCAGCTTCGAGCAGTGGCGCGGCGATGCAGAGAAGCGCGATCGCCGGCTGCTCTACATGCGGCCCGAAGATCTGATGGCCAAGTCGCTGTCCGAAGCCGAGGGCGGGCAGTTTCCCGAAACCATCGAGACCAATGGCATCACGCTGCCGCTGCGCTACCGGTTCGAGCCCGGCCACGTCGCTGACGGCGTGACGGCGACCGTGCACCTGGCTGACTTGCACGCGATTGACGCCGACCGGCTCGACTGGCTTGTCCCAGGGCTGATCGAGGAGAAACTGACGGATCTCATCCGAACGCTTCCGAAGAGGCTCCGCACGCAGTTCGTCCCCGTGCCGGAGGTCGCCCATCGGGCAGTCTTGCGAATGCCGTTCGGCGAAGGGTCGCTCACGTCGTCGCTTGCGCGGTTCCTTGCCGACGAGCGACGCATCGAGGTGTCGGCCGACGACCTCGATCCGACCAAACTGGACGACTATTTGCGGATCAACCTCCGCATCGTCGACGAGCACGACAAGCCCGTGGCCCACGGTCGAGACATCGTCGAGCTTCGGAAACGCCTCAAGATTCAGGCACGTCGCAAGTTCGAAGAGAAGCCCGACCCGACGTGGCACCGCGATCATCTCGTCACCTGGAACGGCCTGCCAGATCTGCCCGAGCGCGTCGAAGTCAAACGCAACGGCCGGGGCGTGCAAGGCTTTCCGGCGCTCGCGGATCGGGGCGACTCGGCATCACTGCGGCTGTTCGAGTCGGCTCAGGCCGCCAAGGCCGCGCATCGGGCGGGCGTCCGGCGACTCCTGCTGCTCGACTACGCGGCGGAGCTCAAGCACCAAGTGACCGACCTGCCGACGTTAAACGAGCTGCGACTGCTCTTCAGCCCGATCGGCAACGCCGGCTCGATGAAGGCGCACCTCATCGAGGCCGCCGGCGATCGGCTGTTCCTGGGTGAGGATCCGTCGACCATTCGCACCAAGGCCGCGTTCGAGGAGCGGGTCAACGCCGCCTGGGGCAAGCTCGGCGGGAGCGTGAAGGACGTCGCCGACACGGCAATGGCCATTCTGCGGCTGCGGCAACGCGTTGCCCTGGCTTTGGAAAAGCCGGTGCCGGAAATCCTGACGTCGAGCGTGGCGGAGATGAAGGAGCAGCTCGCCCTGCTCGTGCCGGCTGACTTTCTGGTGGCGACGCCGGCGGTCTGGCTCGGGCATCTTCCGCGCTATCTTGCCTCGATCGAGCAGCGACATGCGAAGCTGCTGAATGCCGGGCTGGACCGCGATTCGAAGCTGGCGACGAAGGTGTTTCCTTACTGGAAGGCGTATCTGGACCGAATTGCAGATGCGGAATCCGGGCCTTGCGGCCCGGCGTGGGTGACGTTTCGGTTTCTCGTCGAGGAGTACCGCGTGAGCCTCTTCGCCCAACAGCTCGGAACGGCGACGAAGGTGAGCGAGAAGATCCTCGCCGAGCGGATGGAGCGGCTCCGGAAAGCTGCTGCATGACGGGCAGGCGGGATTATGGGCCGGGCGAGGAGCTTGCCGTGGCGTTGTCCTGCCGACGCCGCAGTCGATAGGATGCCCGCCGGCCCGAGTGCCGTCCTGCCTGCGGTGCGTCGTCCGACGCTCGCCATCACGCCCCGTCGTCAGCACCCGATCGTGCGCTACCTGTTCCGAGGCCTCATCCGTGAAACCGGGCGCTCGGTGGAGGGTGCCGTCGAGGCTGAGACGGCCGAGGATGCGCTCACCGCGCTGTCGAACAACGGCATCGTCACCGAAGACCTGACGCCGGCTCCGATTCCGATCGGCGGACTCGAAGCCTCCGCCCGGGCGTCGGTCGCACCCGTGTCTGCCGGACGTGCCGGTCCGCCACCGCTGCCGCCAGGCAGTCTTGAGGCCGATGACGGCGGCATCGTGAGCGGCGGGCGTCCTGTCGAGCAGCTTCCGCCACCTGTGCATCCGGGGTCGCAGAGCAGCGATCCGATCGACCGCGCCTTTGCCGAGGCGAGCCAGAGTGTCAGCTTCGATGCCGTCGCTCAGCGGTACAAGGGCAAGAGCGTTTGGGTCATCGATCGTGACAAGATTCGCCGTCAGGTCGCCGTCGTGGTCGACGGTGCGATTCGTACGGCCACGGCCGATGCGGACAAAAAGATCGAGAACGCCGAGGAAACCGGTGACCAGATTCGCGAGAGCGTCGCGTCTGCGCTGAAGGAGCTCTTCAAAGACAACCGCAACATCGCCAGCCAGAAAGACGCGGCCGAGGCGGAGAAAGAGAAGCAGGCTCAGCAGGCACAGGTCGCCACGACGACTGCCGTCAGCTCGCCCCAGCTTGAAGCGCTAACTGGCCGACTGGAGCAGTTCCTCGGCAAGGCGGAGAACGTCCTGACGCAGCTGCAGGTCGCCGCCCGACGCGTCGGCTCCGGCGGCGGTGGTGCGGCAGGTTTTGCACCGCGTCGGATCAGCCACATTCCAAAGCCCCGCAGCGACGAGCAGAACTCCGTGCTGATGGAGATTTTCAAGAGCAACCTGAAGCTGCGCGACAATCTCAAGCCCGGCGCAGCCGAAACAGACCAAGCGACGCCTGTCGCCGACTAGCAGACGACTCCGTCGACACGACGCCCTACCAAACGATCAACGACACCTTTCCTCACCATGGCCAACACCAAAACGATTCTCGAATCCCAGGCGGACGATTCCGGACGCGAAGTCCAGGCGATGGTCATGGGCATCGACCTCGGCACCAGCCGAAGCTCCATCGCCGCGATGAACGGCGTTCGAAAGACCGTCGAGTCCTACGTCGGTTACGCCAAAGACGCCGTCAGCCGCAAACACCTCGGTGCCGACATCCTGTACGGCCGAGATGCGCTCGACAACGCGATGAGCGTCAACCTCTATCGCCCGCTCGAGAAGGGTGTCATCAAGGGCACGCTCGGCGATGACACCGACGAACTCGACAAGAACCTCGAAGCGGCCAAGTTGCTCGTCCACCGCCTCGTGGAGCTGACCAAGCCGTCTCGCGACGACGCGCTGTATGGCGTGATTGGCGTCCCGTCGCAGGCGAGTGACAAGAACAAGGAAGGCATCCTGGAGTCCGCCAAGGACATCTTCGACGCGGTCATGATCGTGTCTGAGCCGTTCACCGTGGCCTACGGCATGGAGCGGCTCAGCGACGTCCTCGTCGTCGACATCGGTGCCGGCACGACCGACCTCAGCCGCATGCACGGCACCGTCCCCGCGGCGGAAGACGAGCGATCCTTCCCGATCGCCGGCGACGCCATCGACCGCGAACTGCACAAGCTCCTGACCGAGAAGCACCCCGAGGCCTCGATCACGGTCAACATGTGCAAGAAGTTCAAGGAGAACTATGGCTACGTCAGCGACACCAAAGACTCGATCATCGTCCAGCTGCCGGTCAAGGGAAAGCCGACCGACTTCGACATCACCGAAGACATGAAGGCTGCTTGTGAGATCCTGGTCGAGCCGATCCTGGAGGGTGTCGCGGACTTGATCGCGACGTTCAATCCCGAGTTCCAGGAGAAGCTCCGCAACAACATCATCATCGCGGGCGGCGGCAGTCAGATGCGTGGGCTCAACAGCCGCATCGAAAAGGGCCTCGAACGCGTCGGCGGCGGCAAAGTGACAGTCGTCGACGAGCCGATCTACTCCGGAGCCAACGGTGCCCTGCAACTGGCCCTCGACATGCCGGCCGACTATTGGCAGCAGCTCAGCGACTGACGCACTGACAACGCCTCCCAAGGAGCGGCCGCGACGTCTTCGTCCCGGCCGCTCTATTCTGCCTTGGGCCTGTAGCTCAATGGTCAGAGCAGGGGACTCATAATCCCTTGGTTCCGGGTTCGAATCCCGGCGGGCCCATACGCGG
>JBCDKH010000153.1 GCA_038746835.1 Planctomycetota bacterium
CGGCCGGTGACGTGACGCGTCACCGGCCGGCGGTCTTTTGCGCTTCGGACAGGTCAACGTCCGAGAACCCGTCTCGCGCTTGTTTTTGCGTTTCGTGGCATTCGTGGCCTCAACCGGCCAACGGGTCAGACCGACGCAGCAGGCGGACGGGTTCGACACCTCGGCAGCTTCCGAGGTGGCCCAGTCGCCAACACCAGCAGGCGAACGGCCTGCCATTCCGCAGACCCGCTCTGCCAAGCCAAAACGACCGATGCCCGAGATCAACGTCGACAAAATCAAGCAATTCGCCCCGATCGGCGCTGCCGGTGTCCTGGGGCTCGCCGCGGCCGGCATCGGTTGGATGCTCGTTTCGAGCTCCGGCAACGGCCCCGTGCAGCAGATCGCCGCTGTCGACTTCGACGAGATCGTCGTCGCCGCCCGCGATCTTCCCGCCGGCTATGCACTGACGGCCGATGACCTGACCTTCATGAAGGTCGAAAGCGGCTCGACTCCGTCGTCGGCATTCGCCGACATCAGCTCGCTGGTCGAGGCCGTCGGCGAAGACGGCACGGCTCGGCCGCGCGTGTTGACCCACCCGGTCTCTGCCGGCCAGCCCGTCATGGCGCTGCACCTGGCAGAAGAAGAGACGCCCGAAGGTCTGGCCGCACTCGTGCAGCCGGGCATGCGGGCGATCAGCATTCAGGTCGACTCTGCACACGGCCTCAAGGGCATGTTGCTCGCCGGCAGCCGCGTCGACATCGTCGCGACTGTCTCTGCCGAGTCGGACACCATCGCCCGCACCGTCGCACAGGACGTCCTGGTCCTTGCCGTTGGCGGCGTCTTCCGTGACGCACCCAAGGCGACGGTGGAAGACGAGGACGACCCATACAAGAACCCCGAAGATCGCGGCCGTGACATCACGCTCATGGTCACGCCCGAGCAGGCGGCGCGAATCGACCTGGCCTTTGCCAGCGGTCGCCCGCGTCTGGTCCTGCGTGGCGGCGGCGATCGCGAACTGTCACCGTTCACCGGACTGACCCTGGCCGAGCTGGCCGGGCTGAAGAAGGACGACCCGCAGGCATTCGACCCGTGGGGCGGCAACTACGACGAACAGCCTTACGAGTGGGAGCCGTCGACGGTCTCCACTGACACCGAGCCCGCTGCACCAGTCGTCATCGACAAGGCAGGCGGTGCCAAGATCGTCGGCGCGGCCGGCATCGACCTCAACCCGATTGCCACACCGTCGACGGACGTGCCGTCGGCCGAGGGTGACGAGTCGGTCCAGAAGCAGCCGGAAGCCCCGTCTGCCGACCCGACCCAGCCCAAGACCCAGCCCGATCCGCGTCCGACGGTTCGTCCGCGTCCGGCCAAGCCGCGGACGGTCGAGATCATCCGCGGCGGCGTGAGCTCCGTCGAGGTGGTTCCGCCGTCTTCCAAGAAGTCCGACCAGAACAAGAAGTAAGCCGTCTGAATCCCAAGTAGCACCGCACTTCGCGTCGCCACACCACAGCCTTCCACGCCGATCGCTTCGGCTGACTCTCTGACCCCAAGCACCGTGACCCGTTCGACCACCACCCTCCGCCATGCCGGCCACGCTCGCCGGATTCTCATCGCCGCTGCCGTGGCTGCCATGGGCTTCACCGGTGTGACCGCATCGGCCGCTCCCGATGACGCTCCGACGACGCGCCCGGTCGATGTCGACAATCCGTTCCTCGCCACCAGCGAAGAGCTTCCGGAAGTCGTCACGCCCGAACCGACAGGCCTCCTCGGCAGCATCGCCGAGATGGTCAAGTCGTTCAATCCGTCGGGCATGACCTTTAAGGCCGACGTCGTCGAGGTGACAGAAGTCCCAGATGCCGCCGAAGAGGTCGACACGAGCCTGATCGCTCCCGATCAGATCGAGGACGACCAGATTCGCGTGACGGTCAACGACAGCCGCATCGTCCGCACCAGCCGCCCTTACACGCGGGTCGCCATCGGTCGCGACGATCTGGCCGACGTTCGTCCGCTGGGTGCGCAGGAGCTGCTCGTCACTGCCAAGCGCCCCGGTACGACGCAGGTCGTTTTCTGGGACGAGAACGACCAGAGTGAGACGGTCCTGCTTCGCAGCAGTGCTGACCTTCGTGCGATCCAGGAGCGGCTCGACGAGCTGATTCCCGGCACGCAGATCCGCCTGGTCGATCTTGGCGGCATGGTCGGTGTCGATGGCCGCGCTCGCGACGCCGACGAGGCCGAGCGTGCGATGACGATCGTCCGAAGCTTCGCCCAGCCTGAGAACCTCATGGAGATGGCCGGCGGACAGCAGGTCGCGCTCCGCATCCGCTTTGCCGAAGTCACCCGCACCGCCGGCAAGGAGTTCGGCGTCAACTTCGGCTTTACCGACAGCCAGGGCACCGTCGCCGGCAGCCGCATCGGGCAGATCAGCCCGCTGGCCTTCTTCCGCGACACCGCCGGTGCCGTCACGGGCCTGGGCATTCCCGACCCGAACACGGGCGCTCAGATCTTCGGCCTCGCCACCAACAACGGCGACCCGCTGGCTTACTACATCAACGCACTTCGCGAGAGCAATCTGCTTCGCGTCCTGGCCGATCCCGAGTTGATCGTTGCTAGCGGCGAAGAGGGCGAGTTCCTCGCGGGCGGCGAGTACCCGATTCCTGTTCCGCAGGAAGAAGGCATCGCCATCGAGTATCGCGACTTCGGCATTCGCCTCGCCTACGCACCCGTCGTCCTGGGTGACGGCAGGATTCGCATGCAGCTCCGCACGGAGGTCAGCGACCTGGACGACACCATCGCGCTCTCCATCGGCGGCACTCGCGTCCCCGGCCTTCGCACCCGCACCACGGCCACGACGGTCGAGATGCGTGACGGACAGAGTCTGGCGATCAGCGGTCTGCTCCGCAGCAACATCACCGCCAGCAAGTCGGCCGTGCCGCTCCTTGGCGACGTGCCGGTCGTCGGAGCGCTCTTCCGCAGCGTCCGCTACCAGCGTGAGGAGACGGAACTGGTCGTCCTGATCACGCCGCGCCTCGTCGCTCCGCTCGACCCGGATCAGGTCGGCCCGCTGCCGGGTGAGACCTGGGAGCAGCCGGGCGACATCGACCTGTTCGTCTTCGGCCAGCTCGGCGGCGACGCGGGTGTGTCCCTTCCCGATGACGCCGACGTCGACGGGTCCGACAACCGTGCCCGCGGGCCCAACGCCCCCGTGCGACGCTCCCTCAAGACCAGCTATGCCTTCACGCCTGTCGAGCCGACCGAGTGAATCTCGCCGGACCCGAAGTGACGGGTCCGATCGGCCGAAGCAATGACAGTCCCGCATCGGGACCGAGAGATCCATCAACCTCCGACGCGTTGCCCGTAGGCAACACCGAGGACCGACTTCACGCCAAGCCACCGATCATGTTTCTTCAGATCACAGCCGTCATCGTCGACGCCGACCCGCAGAACCGCCAGGAGCTCGCTTCCGTGCTCAGCGGCTACGGGGTCAGCGTCGCGGCGACCTACGAAGACGTCGCCTCCATGGAGGCCGCGCTCAAGCTTGGCGACGAGCCGCAGGTCGTGCTCGTCAACCTCGACCCCGAGTCGAGCGACGTCCTGGCACAGATGAGCCAGCTTCCACGGACTTACCCGAACAGCGCGTTCTTCGTCATGAGCCAGGTGCTCGACCCGCAGCTGCTCATGAAAGCCATGAGTCTCGGCGTGCGGGAGTTCATCCCGCTGCCGATGACCGAGCAGGTCCTCAAGGACGCCTTCGAGCGTGTCAGCGACGCCCACGCGGGCGGCGAGCGAGCCCGCATCATCGGCGTCGTTCCGACGACCGGCGGCTGTGGTAGCACGACTGTTGCCTGCAACGTCGCCGCCAGCCTCGCCCAGGCTGGGAAGAAGACCGTCCTGGTCGATCTCGACCTCTGCCGCGGCGATGTCGCCGGTGCCTTTGACGTCCGCGCGTCGTACACGATCGCAGACGTCATGGAGTCGAGCGAGCGAATCGACCAGCGCGTCATCGAAAACGCACTCGTCACCCACGGCAACACCGAGCTCATGGTCCTGGCCCGGCCGGACATGATCGAGGAGACGCAGCGCGTCACGCAGGCGGGCTTCCAGAAGCTCATCGGGCTGCTCGGCCGGATGTTCGAGTACGTCGTCATCGACTCGGTGATGAGCCTCGACCCGATCTATTCGACTGCCGTCGCGGCCAGCGACGTGACGCTGCTCACGATGCAGCTCAACGTGCCAAGTGCCAAGAACGCCGAGCGCTACGTCGCGGCCCTGCGTCGCATGGGCGTGGAGGCGAGCAAGATTCGCGTCCTGGTGAACCGCTACGTCAAGCGTGGCAGCGACATCGCCCCCGGCGAGGTCGAGCGGGCACTGGGTCTGGAGATCGACTACCTGATTCCCAACGACTTCAAGACCGCCATCTCCGCGATCAACTACGGCGAACCGGCCGTGTGCCGTGCACCGCGTGCGGAGATGAGCGTGACGCTCAAGAAGATCGCCGACGACTTGCGTGCCACGCGTGAGGTCGCCGCACCGCTGAAGAAGGCTGCATAGCCCGTCTGTCATCACTCGCCTGAACCCGCAAACGAACTGACCTATGGGCCTCTTCACCAGCAACAATCCGTCCGGCGGCGTCATCGATGAGAAGGCTCTGCGCAGCCTTCCGCAGGCCAAGCCGGACCCGGACGCCGCACCCAAGGCCGACGACAAGTCGTCCCCGATGGACGTGCCGCCGGTCACACCCGCAGAGTCCGAGCCGCCCAAGAAGGACGACGCGCCCCAGGCCACGTCGTCGCTGTTCGGCGGCGCCTCGGCCGCTCCGGCGACGACGGCACCGGTCGTGCCTGAAGCGGCCAAGACGCCGTACAAGACTGCCGCGACGCCCGCACCAGCGCGTCCGGCGATGATCCGACCCGTCGCCGACGAACGGACACAGGAACTCGACCAGCTCAAGCGAACGATCCACAAGCAGCTGGTCGAGCGACTCGACATGACGGCGCTTCGCAAGATGAAGCCCGAGCTGGTCCGTAAGGAAGTCAGTCAGATCGTCCGTGAGATGGCCAGCCAGCAGGCCGCGCTCATCTCCGGCAGCGAGCAGGGCCGCATCATCGAAGAGGTGCTCGACGAGACCTTCGGTTTCGGCCCGCTCGAAACGATCCTCAAGGACAAGGACGTCAGCGACATCCTCGTCAATCGCCACGACCAGATCTACGTCGAACGCAAGGGCCGGCTCACCGTCAGCGAGACCGTCTTCCGTGACGAGAAGCACCTTCGCCAGATCATCGACCGCATCGTCGCGGGCGTCGGTCGTCGCATCGACGAGACGAGCCCGATGGTCGACGCCCGTCTGCCCGACGGCAGCCGCGTCAACGCTATCATCCCGCCGCTCGCCCTCGACGGCAGCTCGATCTCGATTCGTCGCTTCGGCTCCAAGCCACTGCAGCTCGAAGACTTGCTCCGCTACCAGGCCTTCCCACCGGTGGTGATGGACTTCCTGAGTGCGGCGGTCCAAGCACGTTGCAACATCCTGATCTCAGGCGGTACCGGCTCGGGTAAGACGACGCTGCTCAACTGTCTGTCGCGCTATATCCCGTCGGGCGAACGCGTCATCACCTGTGAAGACGCGGCCGAGCTTCAGCTACAGCAGCCGCACGTCGTCCGACTTGAAACACGTCCCGCCAACATCGAGGGCAAGGGCGAAGTCACCGCTCGCGACCTCGTCAAGAACTGTCTGCGAATGCGGCCGGACCGCATCATCATCGGTGAGACGCGCGGTGCCGAGGCCATCGACATGCTTCAGGCCATGAACACGGGTCACGACGGGTCGATGACGACCATCCACGCCAACACGCCGCGTGACGCCCTCAGCCGTCTCGAAGTGCTCGTCGCGATGGCGGGTTACGACATCCCGACGCGTGCGCTTCGCCAGCAGATCTGCTCCGCCGTCGACATCGTCGTCCAGGCCAGCCGACTCGCCGGCGGACGCCGAAAGGTGACTTACGTCTCCGAGATCGGCGGCATGGAAGGCGACACGATCCAGATGCAGAACCTGTTCACCTTCGAGCAGGAAGGCGTCGACCTCGACGGCAACGCCCACGGCGACTTCGAGTGCCACGGCATCCGGCCGCAGGCGGTACAGCGCATCGAGTACCGCGGCATCAAGCTGCCCAGCGACATGTTCGCCGCACGCACGCTCACTTTCTAAGCACGACTTCCAAACCCACGACCGATGACCGTTGAACTCGTGCTCCAAGTTCTCTTTGCCCTGACGCTCGCCGCCAGTGTTGGTCTTGCCGCGTGGTGGACCGCCGGCATCGGCCTGCAGGGTGTGCTCGGCAAGCATCGCATGCGTCAGCGCCTCGCCGGCCAGGCTGCTGGCGGCAACGCGACCGTCGTTGACGGCCAGCCCACGCTCCTCGGCGGCGATCAGCAGTCGACCATCCGCCAAATCCTCGGCCGATTCAGCCTGACCAACGAGCTCGAGTCGTCGCTCAAGCAGTCCTTCCCGGACATGAGCGTCGAACGATTCCTGACGATCTGCGCCGCTTGCGGCGGTGTCGTCGGCTTCGTCATGTTCGCAATGCGCGGCTCGCTGCTGGCTGGAGCAATCGGCTTCTTTGCGGCCGGCTACGTGCCGTTCATCTGGCTCGCTCGCGTTCGCCTCAAGCGTCAGCGTCAGATCAGCGAGCAGCTTCCCGATGGCCTCGACTTCCTCGGCCGAAGCCTCCGTGCCGGTCACAGCTTTCCGGTCGGGCTGCAGATGATGGGCAACGAGCTGCCCGCGCCGCTCTGCGAAGAGTTTGGCCGATGCCACGACGAGATGAGCCTCGGCACGTCCACCGAAGACGCGCTCAAGGCGATGACCGATCGCATCGAGTCGGGTGATTTCGCCTTCTTCGTCACGGCCGTGCTCGTGCAGCGACAGACGGGCGGTGACCTCGCCCAGGTGCTGGACAACATCACCGGCCTGCTGCGGCAGCGCATCCAGCTCGCTAACCAGACCAAAGCCAAGACCGCCGAAGGCCGATTCACCGGCTACATCCTGGCCGCGTTCCCGATGATCATGTTTGTCCTGCTCTACCTCATGAGCCCGGACAACACGAGCATTCTGACCGACACCTTTAAGGGACGATGCCTGTTGGGCGCGGCCATCGGGCTGTCGGTCCTGGGCCTCATCGTGATCCGCAAGATCACGGCCGTGAAGATTTGAGCACGACGCTTCCCACTCGACAACGACTGCTATGAACGATCCGAACGTCATGCTCGCAGGTGCCTTCGCCGCCACGGTCGGCCTGGGTGTCGCCAGCGCCGCTTACGGCGCGATCCGCCTCGTTAGTGCAGGCCAGGAGGACGCCCGCGTCCGCCAGCGTCTGCGTCGTGATCTCTCCACCGTCCGGGCTGGCCGCATGGCGGGTCTGACGGAGAAGTTCGGCGACAACTTCCGCAAGCTCACCAAGAAGCTCACGCACTACTTCGCCGGCGAAGGCGACGAGCGGGGCGACAAGCTCAAGGCCAAGCTGATCCGCGCCGGCATCTACCAGGCCGACGCTCCGCGACTCTTCCTCGCCGCACGCGTCGGTCTCGGCCTGCTGGGCGTCGGCTTCGGACTGCTCATGTCGATGGCCGGCATGTTCGACCTGACCACCGGCCTCGGTGCCGGCGGACTGATCGGCTACATGGCTCCGGCCATGTGGCTCAAACTCCGCGTCAAGAAGAACCAGAAGGAACTCTCCAAGGGTCTGCCCGATGGACTCGACCTTATGGTCGTCTGTGTCGAGGCCGGCCTGACCATCGACGCCGCCATGCAACGCGTCGGCGACGAGCTGGGCCTGGCCCATCCGACCATCAGCCGAGAGTTCGCCATCTGTCACATGGAAACCCGCATCGGCGTCGCCCGACAGCAGGCACTCCGCAACCTCGGCGTCCGCACCGACTACCCGCCGCTGCAGGCGCTGGCAGCAATGCTCATCCAGGCCGAGCGCTTCGGCACGAGCATCGCCAAGGCCCTTCGCATTCAGGCCGACTCGCTGCGTGTGAAGCGCCAGCAGGACGCCGAAGAACAGGCGGCCAAGGCGAGCGTCAAACTGACGTTCCCGCTGGTGCTCTTTATCTTCCCCGCCAGCTTCCTGGTCATGGGCGGGCCGGTGGTGCTCAAGATGATGAAGACCGGCTTCTTCTGATTTCTTCCAGCAGGTCATCGACCTTCGACTGGATCAAATCACGCACCTCGTCGAACTGCGGTTCGTCGAGGTGCTTTGGATCTGGGATCGCCCAGTCGAGGTGCCGGTCGGCCGAGAGGTGCGGGCAGGCATCACCGCACCCCATCGTCACGGCCGCGTCGAGCTTCGTCCCGACGAGCGTGTCGACGTGGACGCTCTGATGCCCCTCCGCCTGCATGTCGTACCCGAGCCGCTGCATCGACGCGACGGCCTTCGGGTTGACGACGCCTCCACCCTTCGACCCGGCCGACAGCGACTCGACGGCGACGTCGTGCTCGCGCCCCCACATCCGCGCGAACGCCTCGGCCATCTGGGATCGGTTGGCGTTCTCGACACACACGAACGCGACGCGGATGGGCTCGACCATGCTACGACGCTAGCAGGCCCCGCTCCGTCATCCCGAGCGAGCGCAGCGAGTCGAGGGACCTCGCCTCGATCCGGTGCCGGACCAGACGAGGTCCCTCGGCTGCGCTCGGGATGACGGCGGGCGTGCCGCTCGTTCTTCAACTGCCAGGCGTCGTAACGACGTGCACCTCGCGCCCCGGCTTCGGGTGCCGATAGATGTACGTCCACGCCAGCACTGCCAAGGCCGCCCCGATGATCGGTGCGACGCAGTAGAGCCACAGGTGCTGGAAATCGACGGCCGCGATGGCGGGGCCGATGGAGCGGGCGGGGTTCATCGACGCCCGGCACACCGGCCCGGCGGCGAGCGCGCAGATTCCCACCGTCCCGCCGATCGCGATGCCGGCCATCAGCCCCCGCTCCTTGCTGCCGACGGCGACGCAGAGAATCACGAAGACGAGTGCGAAGGTCAGGACG
>JBCDKH010000154.1 GCA_038746835.1 Planctomycetota bacterium
CCCGATAAACGAAAGTGACGATGTCGCGAGACAGAAAGCAGTTTGCATGGGATTGTCTGGTAGCGAGCCCCGAGCGTGAGCGAGTGGGTCTGCGCGTTCACAACAACCCGCTCGCTCACGCTCGGGCTCGGGCTCGCTTCGATGCGGGTCTTGCGTGATCAACAGTCGGAGCAATCCGGACCGCAAACGGTGTCACGCAGAGCGTCTTCGACCGCGGTGTCCTTTGGGCTTTGCGGGCTTCTTGGGCTTGGACGACGCCAGTGGGTGTTTGGGGCGCTTGGGTGCCTTCGCTTTGGGCTTGGGCTTCTTGACCGACGTCGGCTTCGCGCCCGGAGCACGGCCGCTTGGACCGCGTGGCTTGGTCGTGCGTTCGGACTGGCGACCGTCGGTGTACGGGTGGTCGCTGTCGACCTCGATCTCGCGGCCCAGCAGCTTCTGGATGTCGCGCAGATGCGCCCGCTCGTCGGCGTCGCAGAAGCTGAGTGAAATACCCGTCGCACCTGCCCGGCCTGTTCGGCCGATGCGGTGGACGTAGGTCTCGGGCTCGTGCGTCAGGTCGTAGTTGATGACGTGCGTGATGCCGTCGACGTCGATGCCGCGGGCGGCAACGTCGGTCGCGACGAGGATCGGCACCTTGCCGCGGCGGAAGCCGTCCAGCGCCCGCTGACGCTGGTTCTGGTTGCGATTGCCGTGGATGGCAGAGGCCCGGATGCCGCGCTGGCCGAGCTGCTTGACGACACGGTCCGCCCCGTGCTTGGTCCGGCTGAACACGATGCCGCAGTCGATGCCGTGCCGCTTGACGAGGTGGGCCAGAAGATCGGGCTTGTCGCTCTTTTTCACGAAGAGCACCTTCTGCTCGACCGTGTCGACCGTCGCTTCCTTCTGAGCCACCTCCACGCGAAACGGCTCGTGCATCAGCTCCGCCACGAGCTTCTTGATCGTCGGCGGAATCGTCGCGCTGAACAGCAGCGTCTGGCGATCCTTCGGCAGCTCGCCGGCGATCTTGCGAACGGCCGGGATGAAGCCCATGTCGAGCATGCGGTCGGCCTCGTCGAGGACGAGGGTTTCGACGAATCGCAGGTCGACGTGCCCTTGGGCCATCAGGTCCATCAGTCGGCCTGGCGTGGCGATGAGGAAGTCGACGCCGCGACGCAGCTGGCTCACCTGCCGGCCCTGCCCGACACCGCCGAAGACGACGGCGTGCCGCAAACCGGTGCCGTGGCCATAGACGTCCAGGGCGTCGGTGATCTGCCCGGCCAGCTCGCGCGTCGGGCACAGGACGAGTGCCCGCGGATGCCGCTTGCCCCCGGCGGTCTGGGCGAGGCGATGCAGCAGCGGCAGCGTGAACGCGGCCGTCTTGCCGGTGCCAGTGGGTGCGCTGGCGAGGACGTCGCGGCCCTCGACGATCGGCGGGATCGCCATCGCCTGCACGGGCGTCGGGACGTCGTACCCCTCGCGGGCGACGTTCTTCTTTAGGAGGCTGCTGAGCGGGAGGTCGGCGAAACGGATGGTGTTCTTCAAGCGGTGTCTGTTCGATGTCGTACGTCACGGCACGCCGACCGCCCGACGAATGGGCGGTTGCACGGCAGTTGCCGGAGGTGCCGCGAGAGGTTCGCAGCACGGCGACTGGCCTTGACGACGTCGAGTGAGATCCGCAGAAAAGTCCGCGAGACCGGCTGAGGCGAAAAGTTCAGTCCGTCGCCCCGAGCAGAGTCGGCGCGACTGGGCAGGCTAGGCAGCTGTCCTGCCCCGAACGCGTTTCTACGGAGCTTTCTGCGTCATCCTGAGCGAGCGAAGCGAGTCGAAGGACCTCGTCTGATCAATTGTGCAGAACCGCTGCGAGGTCCCTCGGCTGCGCTCGGGATGACGGATGGGACTTCGTCGCCACCATGGAGCGCCGAGCCTCTGAAATTTCCGTGGCCCGCCCGGTCGGCCTGTGTCGCATGGGGTGGTGATGCCACTCTCCAGCACCATTCGACTCGCTCCGCTCGCCGCCGGGGGCGGCCTGGCGGTTTTCGGCGGCGTTCTGCTGCTCATCGGCCTCGTCTCGGGCGGGGGCGAGGGCAAACTCGACTACCAGATCGACGTCAAGCCCACCGTCATGACCGTCGCCTACAAGGCCTACGGCAACCCCGAGGCGGCCGACGGGAAGTACTGGCTCGGCAAGGTCGAGCTCGAAAACGACGGCGACGCCTCGCTCGACAACCTCGAAGTCAGCTACCGCATCCCCGGCCACCTCGACTCCTGGACCACGCCCGAGGCGGCCGAGCAGCTGCTGCCGGGCCAGACGGCGAGCCTCGCGATCTACCCGCAACTGCCACGATCGGTCACGACAATCCGCACCCGCACGCCGGCCACGCTCGAAGTGAAGCTCGCCTGGGAGCAGGACGGCGAGACGCAGGAGCAGATCGAGCGACGCAACTTCGAGTTCCGCGGCGTCAACGAGATCGAATACACCAGCCTGCCCGCTGACGAGGTGCTGGGCTGGTACGACGTCTACGACAACGCCGAGCTGACGGCCGCCTTCGTCACGTACGAGGACGCGGTCGTCCGGCAGTTCTTCGGCAAGGCCGTCGAGCTAGGTGGGGCCGGTGCACCGGTGGTGAGCGATCTGAAGTCGCTCGAGAAGATGGCGCGATCGGTCTACGACTTCATGACCAAGTCCGGCATGACCTATGCCGGCAACACGGGCGTTCCCGAAAAGATCGGCGACGCGGCCGCGTACACGCAGAGTGTCCGCCTGCCACGCGACGTCATCTACCAGAACAGCGGCCTGTGCATCGAGCTGGCCATGCTCTGGGCGGCGCTGGCCAAGGGTGCCGGGGCCGAGGCGTACCTGGTGCTGGTGCCCGGGCACTGCTACCCGGTGCTCAAGGCCAGCGACGGCTCGCTCCTGCCGATCGAGTCGACCGGCGTCGGCGGGACCAACCTGGGCGGCGTGATGAGCTTCGAGCAGGCGGTGCAGTCGGGCGTGAAGCAGTTCCGCGAGCTCCAGGCCGGCAAGAACCCCGGCATCATCGTCAACGTCACGCAGGAACAGTCGCGCGGCGTCCGCCCGCCGGAGTTCGGCCAGACCGACATCGCCGGCCTGAACGACATGCTCACCAAGCGCGTCCAGACCGCCCGCAACGACCCGCGGCCCAATCCCAATCCCAACCCCGGGCCGAACCCGAATCCCAATCCGAACCCGCAGAACATTGGCGGCAACGTCGTCAACATCGCGGGACTGCAGATGAGCTACCCGATGGGTTTCCAGCAGAACCCTGTCGCCGTCCAGCAGATCCAGCCGTACCTGCCCAGCTACGTCTTCAACGCGATGGACCAGACCGGCATGCGGTCGATCGAGGGGTACGACTTCGGCCAGAGCAGCCCGCAGCAGGCGATCGGGCAGATCCAGGGCTTCGCCCAGCAGATGGGCGCGATGATCCAGTTCGGCCAGCCGCAGCAGCAACAGGTCGGCAGCGGCCAGGCGACGTTCGCCCAGCTGCAGGTCAGCAACGGGCAATTCATGCTCGTGGGCGGCATGTACTTCATCCAGTCGCCTCAGGGCAACCTCGTCGGCATCGCCGCGACGTCGCCTCAGGGCGACAACTCGTGGCAGCAGACGCTGGCCACCCTCGTCGGCGGTCGTTGAGTCCGCACCTTCGTTCCAGATCCGCACCAAGACGCCTCACACCGACTGCCATGAAGCACCTCTTCCTCTTCGTCGTCGCCGCCCTGCTGCTCCTTGTCGCCACTGCCCGCGGGCAGGTCGGCCAGACGCAGGTCCTGCCGATGACCATCGACATCGAACTCGACGAGCTCGGCGATGCGACCATCCGGTTCCAGATGACCATGAACGCCCAGCAGTGGCAGGGCTGGAAGCAGCAGTACGGCGATAACCCGTCGCTGCTCCGACGCGACATGGGCCAGTTCGTCAGCCAGTACGTCGTCGACGACTTCGACCTGGATCAGGACGACATGGACCGCACGATGGTCATGACCATCAAAGCCCGCGGCGTCGCCCGCCACCGCGGCGATGGCAGCTACGAGCTCGAACTCGAGCCCGGCATGGGCAGCGGCAACGAGCAGGACAACGGCACCACCTTCATCTACAACTACACGCAGGAAGAAGACGCCGGGGTGCTGATGACGGTCACGCAGACGATCAAGCTGCCCGAAGACGTCGAAGACGCGAGCGAGCGGACCGACTCCGCAGGTCGACCGGTGCTGGCGTATGACGTCGACGTCGACACCGGCGCGGGCGGCGGCTTCCTGACGATCGCGGGCATCGTCCTGCTGGTCCTCGGGCTCGGTGTCGTGCCCTTCGCGTTCGTCGGTGGCAAGTCGGGGGCTGTTTCAGCCGATTCGACAGACGCACCTGCATGAAGCCCAGGGCGTAGTATCCGACCATGGACGTCACCACGCTGCCCGACAACGTTCTGACGACGAACCTGAAACGCGTCGTCAACTGGGCCCGCCGAAGCTCGCTGTGGCCGATGCCGTTCGCGACAGCCTGCTGCGGCATCGAGCTGATGGCGACTGCCTCGTCGCGCTACGACCTGGCCCGATTCGGTGCCGAAGCCATGCGGTTTTCACCTCGCCAGAGCGACCTGATGATCGTCGCCGGCCGCGTGACCATCAAGATGATGCCGGTCCTCCAGCACATCTACCAGCAGATGACCGAGCCCAAGTGGGTCATCTCCATGGGTGCCTGTGCCTCGACGGGCGGCGTCTTTGACGCTTATGCGACCGTCCAAGGGATCGACCAGTTCATGCCGGTCGACGTCTATGTCCCCGGCTGCCCGCCGCGTCCGGAGACGTTGATCGAGGGCATCATGGCCATCCAACGGAAGATTGACGAGGACGGCCTCCCGCCGACGGGTCCGCGTCGGGCGTTGCAGCTCGTCGTCGAGCCCAGCTACGTCCCCGCCCCGCAGCCGGTGCCGCTGGGCGTGGGTGGTCAGGTGCTCAACAAGCGATAGCGCTGCACGCGTCGCTCACGCACGGAACCAGTTCCGCACGCTGATCGTGCGTGTCGTCAGAAGCACCGCGATCGGATAGCCGATCGCGAGCAACAGTCCAATGCCCGCGGCGACGCCCGCCATGCCGGTGGTGAACGACTGACCGGGTTTTCCGCCCTGCGTGCCGAGCGCTGGGTCGTTGAAGATGGAGTCGTAGAAGCTCTTGATCATCCAGAAGCTCGCACCGGCCGCGACGAGTGCGACGACGATCCGCGTCCACGCCCAGAGGCGGTGCCACTTCCACGTCCACTCGGCGTCGCGCATCGTGCCGATGCCGATCACCAGCAAAGCGACCGCCAGCAGCACCTCGATGCCCTCTGCGATGCCCATCGCCCACGCCGCCGCGACCGAGACGCCGCCGAACGGGTTGAACGCACCGAAGTTGGTCGGGTACGACTCGACGGTCCCGTCGTCATAGACGACGGTCGTGGTATCGACGCCGCTGAGCGCCCACGCATCGAAGGTGATGTCGCCCGGGTTGACGTACAAGCTTCCGCTGAAGCCGAAGTCGAAGTACAGCGATGTCGGCGACTCGTCGGCCGGGCGCGTCGAAGACCCGAAGCTGAAGTCCTCCACGTACGAGCTGGCGATCTGGCTCGTCACGTGCTGGACCGTCCACGGCTGCCCTTCCGCCGGCGGGACCATCGGAAGCTCCGCCATCTGGACCGCCTTCAGCAGCCGCGCCTGGTCCGCCTCGGACATCGGCTCCGTCTGGTGCAGCGCGTCGACGATGATCTGCGCCTCCACCGCCGTCACCACCCCGGCCGGCGTGGAGCCGGTGTTGATCGTCCCGCCGCCCATGTTGTTCGTCATCGCCAACGCAAAGCCGATCAGCACCATGTACAGCACCGTGATGCCATTCACCATGATGCCCAGCGATCCGAAGATGATGCTCATCACGCCCAGCCCCGTCACCAGACCAGGCCGCTCGGCGAGGTGGGCGTACTGAAGCTGCCGCGGATCGTCTTGCATGTTGGGGGTCACTTGGGGTCTCCAGCTTCGCCTCAGACCGGCGCCTCTGCAAGGTAACAGCGCTCCAGAAGTCGCCCCAATCCGTGATCCCGAGCGCAGCCGAGGGACCTCGCAGCGGTTCCGCTCGAACGCTCAAACGAGGTCCTTCGACTCGCTGCGCTCGCTCAGGATGACGGCTGAGCCGCCGTCTTCACCCGTGCCAGAAGGCGATGATCGTGCCGCCGAAGGCGATGATCAGGAACAGGCCCAGCAGGCTCAGCACCGTTCCGCTCGTCGCCAGCTGACGCACCGTGATCGCGTCCGTGCTGAACGCAATCGCGTTCGGCGGCGTGCTGACGGGCAGGCTCATCGCAATGCTCGCCACCAGGGCCAGGCTCACCGCGAGCACCACCATCTGGCTCTCGCCCTCGCCGCCGACCAGGGCGAACATGATCGTCACGCCCACCGGCACGACGAGGTTCGCCGTCGCCGTGTTGCTCATGAAGTTGCTCAGCAGCAGCGTCACGCCCGCCAGCAGCGCGACGATGAGAAAGCTGCTGGTGATGCCGAAGTTCGACACCGCCCCAGCGATCGTGTCGTCGAGGCCGACCAGCTTCATGCCCAGCCCGATCGCCAGGCCGCCGGCGATCAGGATCAGGATGTTCCACTCCAGACTGTTAACGTCGTCACGCCCGATGATGCCCGTCGACGTGAAGACGACCGCCGGCAGCAGCGCAACCACGTAGCTCGGCACGCCGTGCCATGTACCCGTGAGCCAGAGCAGAATCGTGAGCCCGAAGATGACGAGCGTGAACCTGCCGCGGCCCGTGATCCGCTGCGGCTCGGGCCGAAGGGCCAGGTCCTTGGACTCGGGCTTGTAGATCAGGATCAGCATCAGCCACGCGACGACCAGCAGGCCCATCGCCAGCGGCACGGCGATCAGCATCCACTCGCCGAAACGGACGGTGATGCCGCGCTGGCGGAGCGCCTCAAGCGCGACGGCGTTGGGCGGCGTGCCGATGGGCGTGCCCATCCCGCCGATGTTGGCCGCGAAGGCGACGCCCAGGATCATCGCCCGGCGGAACGGCTCGCTCTGGGCCACGCCCATCATCATCGCCCCGACGAGCGTGATCATCATCGCCGTCGCGGCCGTGTTGCTCATCCACATGGAGAAGAACGCCGTCGCGCCCATGACGGCCGCCAGCGTCGCTCTCGGCTTGCCCCCGAAAGGCCGGACGATGATGGCCGCCATGGACTTGTCGACGCCCTGCTTCACCAGTGCCTCGGCCAGGATGAACCCGCCGAAGAACAGGATGATGATCGGACTCGCCCCCACCGCCAGGATCTGCCGGTACGTCGGCTGATTCGCCGCGTTGGCCTCCTCGAACCCGAAGCCGACCCAACCGCCCGGGTTCGCCAGGAAGATCACCATCGCCCCGATGATGACGATGCTGGTCGCGAACAGCGGCACCGACTGCGTCAGCCAGAGCAGCGCCGCCAGCACGAAGATGCCCGTCATGTAGACCTGCTCCCGCGGCAGGTCCGTCAGCACGTAGACGCCCAGCGACGCGACGATCGCCGTCAGCAGACACAGCACGCCCGGCCTCGCGTGCCGCACCGCTCCGCCCGGCCCCGACTCGCTGGCCGACGGCGGCTCCGTCGGCGGCATCACCGGCGGCGGGCCGGGGAGCGGCTCGACAGACGATTCGTCCACGCCGGCGTCGGCACGATGAGCAAGCTGTTCCGCGGTCGACATCAGGGGTCTTCCATCCAACGGCACCCGCCGCCAAGGCCTCCTCGCAGGCTAGCTGAGCGTCCCGACAGCAACGTCCGCAAAGGTCTCCTCGCCAACGGCACTCCGCAGCACCGCCGCGTCCTTCCCTTCAATCTATCGGCCTGACGCGGCCCGCGATGCCGCATGCGATCATCTGTCGCGGCCGCCTGAGGCGTCATGTCGCAGCGGTCGGGCCGGCTCGATAGTCCACACCTTTGAGAGCGACATCCAACGCCGAAACGTCTCCCGACCCCGTTTCCTGTCGCCGCCGTACCTCCGCGTCTCGATGGACTGCCGATAGATCATCTATCGATCTACACTACCCCAGCCATAGGCCAGTTACGCCAATGCGTATTTGCCATAAGGCGAGGTCGGTATAATGAGGCGTCTCCGTACGAAATGACCTGCGCCAGGATTCGGACAATCTCACTTTTGGCAAAGTCACCTGGCTCGTCTGGATGGTACCACTCCTCTAAGCGAAGCAAAAGAGGCAGATGCCTGCCGACATACGAAGACATTTCTTCTTCACTCAAGAACACTAATGATCGATGTTCTGGCGTGATGAGGCGAAGAAGTTCGTACCCATAAATCACTGGAGGCTCGCAAAGTACAATTCCCGCCTCTTGATAATCGGCAAGCCGTGTCGGTATCGGTACGAGCCTGGAACGAATTTTCATGCCGCTGGCACTCGACATGATGCTGTTGTCGAAATCCCTCAGGTTAAAGAGTGGGGCGTCGGGCGCATCACCTGTCACATGAAGCTCTGGATATCTTCGTCCGGGTAACTTGGGAAGGCAGCTACCATAGGTCCACACGCTCGTGATAATGCCATCATGAAACAGGCGCTGCTGATTGAATTCAAACAACTCGATGACGATAGCCCAGTCATGATCGTCTCGATACACAGACATGCGCGCATCGATAGGAAATGAGACGTCAATCGCCGGAATATCATGCCGCTCTAATTTTTCGAAGTACTGTACTATATCATCTGCCAGCATCGCGGTACCGATAATAAATAATCATTGTCGTTGTGTGATTTGGGTATACACGGCTCATGGGAGTCGCCAACGGCTTTGGCAGCCCTTTTGAGCCAACGCTAGCCGGCTTTGTGCAGGCTTGCATCGATGAGCTGTGTCGTGGGCACGGTACCAGCTGGTGAGGGATGCTGCACGGTGAGACGCGCCCGTGATTCTGTTCGCGAGGTGCGGGACCTCCGCGGACGTACAGCAACGAAGGAACCCCGACCGA
>JBCDKH010000155.1 GCA_038746835.1 Planctomycetota bacterium
CACCGGATCGACGTTGCAGAGGCCCAGCAGGTAGCCGACCATCGTGCCGACGCCCGAGCCACGGGCACCGACCGGGATGCCATTCTCGCGGGCGTAGTTGCAGAAGTCCCAGACGATGAGGAAGTAGCTGCAAAAGCCCTTGCCCGCGATAACGCCGATCTCTTTCTCCAGGCGCTCGCGCACGGCCGTGTCGACGTCGGTCGTGCCGTAGCGCCAGACGAGGCCGTCTTCGCACAGCTGCCGCATGTACGCCTCGTCAGCGGCGTGGTCGGTCTTATTGTCGAAGTCGCTCGGCACTTTGTAGACCGGCGCGTACTGCTTGCCGAAGTCGAGCTCGACGTTGCACTCGTTGGCGATGCGTCGCGTGTTGGCGTAGGCGTCGCCCAGGCCGGTCAGAGCCTCGCGCATCTCGGCGGGGCTCTTGAGGTAGAGCTCCTTCGGATAAATCAGTCGGCCTTCGTCGTCGTGCTGTTTGCCCGTGGAAATGCAGCAGAGGCAGTTGTGGGCGAAGTGGTCTTCCTTCTCCAGCCAGTGGACGTCGTTGGTCCCAACCACGCCGACGCCGAGGCGGTTGGCCAGGTCGACGAGATCGGGGTTGACCTCGTTTTGTTCCTGAATGCCGTTGCCCTGAACTTCGATGTAGAAGCGTTCCTCGCCGAAGATGCCGGCGTACATCTCGGCGATGCTCTTGGCCTTCTGCTTGTCGTGCTTCAGGTAGGCCGACGCGACCTCGCCACCAAGGCAGGCGCTGGTGCCGATGAGCCCGCCGCTGAACTCTTGCAGGATCTCTTTGTCGATCCGCGGCTTGTAGTAGAAACCTTCCTTGTAGCTCAGGCTCGACAGCTTGAGCAGGTTGCGATAGCCCTCCAGGTTCTGTGCCAGCAGCAGCAGGTGGTAGGCCGACTCGCCCGGCTTGGTCGTGCGATCGTCACGACGCGTCGGCGAGATGTAGGCCTCCATGCCAAGGATCGGCTTGACGCCCGCGTCGACGCACGTCTGGTAGTGCTCGATCAGGCCAAACAGTGCGCCGTGATCAGTGATCGCGACGGCGTCCATGCCGTGCTCTTTGGTGCGATGGACCAGGTCCTTGACCCGACACGCCCCGTCGAGCATGGAGTAGTGCGTGTGGACGTGCAGATGAACAAAGCCGTCCGTGGTCGCGTCGCCGGGCATCGGCGGAGTCTAAGGAAGGCCCACGCCGCACAAAGCCGGAGCGGGCAGCGTGTCAGCTTCTCCACGCCTCGCCCTAGCGGGCTGGGCGTTGCGTCCTCTTGGGCAGCCGGTGACGTGTCAGAAGCCCTTGCCGATTTCGTCTTCCTCGCCTAGGACCCACCAGACGCCATCGCGCACCATGTTGCGGAAGATGCGGTTGGAGTACTGCTCCTTCCTGTCGCCCAGGCCGATGTAGAAGACCCGGCCGCCTTCGAACTCCTGGCACCAGACGATCGGGTGGAAGCCCTCCATCTTCTTGCTCGGCTCGGCCTCGTAGCTGTCACCGTCGAGTGAGAGGAGCACGTGCAGATCGGGCTGTACCTCCTTGAAGTTGTACCACTCGTCGAACACGGTCCAAGGATTCGGCACGCCGGCCATGGTCGGGTGCTCGGCGTCTTCGACGATGACGTCGGCCGGCTGCGGCTTCGGGTGGTTCTTGAATCGGGCACCGATCATCCGCCCGAACCAAGGCCAGCCGTGCTCGGTGTCGGTCGCCGCGTGAATGCCCACCACACCGCCGCCGCCTTGAACGAAGGCCTTGAACGCAGCTTCCTGCTCAGGGTTGAAGATGTCGCCGCTCGTGTTGAGCAGCAACACGGCATCGAAGTCGGCGAGCAACTCTGAATTGAAAAAGCTCGAGTCCTCGGTGAAGGTCGTGTCGAAGCCGTTGACCTTGCCGACCCACTCGACCATCTTCTTCCCTTCGGGAATCGAGGCGTGGCGGAACTTGTCCGTCTTCGAGAAGACCAGCACCCGTTTCGCCTCGCGGTAGACGCCTTCGGCCGGCTCCGGCTGACCCGGAATGCGGTGGATTGTCGTCCACGCTTCGTTCGACCAAAGGAATCCTCCTGCCGCACTCAGGACATCGAGCGACATCCGCATCACGCGGCCAGCCTCCATGTCGGGAATGACGAGCTTCACGCTCATGCCGTCGGACGACGGTTCGGCAGACGAAACCTCCACACTCTTCTCGTTGACCTTCGGTCCGCCGTAGGTCGAGGTCGGCCTGTAGTACCAGTGGCTGAGCGTGTAGCGGCTCGGGTCTGCCAGGTGCTCGATGTCGGCCGGTTCGGTGAATCGAATCGTCACGCCGTCCGACTCGACGCTGACGGAGTGCATTTCAAACGGAATTTCGCCGGTCGGCGTGAGCCGTTGCAGGCCGGCCGTCGTTGTGCGCCACGACCAGGATCGCGACGCGCCGATCGCGCCGACGTACAGCTCGCCGCCATCGCCCCAGGCGAGCCGGTTCACGCCACCCTCAAAGCCCTGCGAGTGCCGGAAGGCTGTCCCTTGCCAGCGGCCGTCGATCTTCTCGAAGTGGATGCGCCGGAGTCCGCCGACTTTCACGTCGCCGGTGAGCGCCTGACCCTTGAATGGGCCCGACTCGAACATCACGCTGTCCGTCGGTGACGCGGAGATCTGCCCGTGCGGCAGAACCACCGCCGGGGGCGTGACGGGCTGGTCCTGGAAGTCAGCCGGGTATCCGCCGTCGGGGTAGCGGTTGGTCTTGGCGTTGTCGTTGTAGTGGCCGTAGAAGCGGCCCGGCTCCAGGTGGTACAGCCCGTTGGCGGGCTTCCAACGCCCTTGATTCTCGCCGACAAACTGCTCCCCTTCCGGGCCGACAAACAGGCCGTTGGGCGTCCGCAGACCGCCGGCGAGGTAGCGCAGCTGCCGCGTCTCGGGATCGATCTCGACCCACGACCCACGGTGCGGCGGGTGAACGCCGAAGCCCGCATCGCCGTCGCGGATGAACTTCTGTCCGTCGAAGCCGATCGACGTCGACAGTGTCACGTAGAGCTTTCCGTTGCTGATGACGGGCCCGAACGTGAAATGGTGGTAGTTGTCCGACAGCCAGCCACGCGCGAACGGCGCGACGTCGCTGTAGACGCCGTCGCCCTGGTAGTCGGAGAGCTGTGTGACCTGATCGATCTCGGCGACGTAGAGGTGGCCTTTGTGCAGTGCGATGCCGAGCGGGTTGCTGAAGCCCTCGATGGTCTGCGTGATCTTGGGCGAGTCGCCGTCAGCCCCGTCGATGATGTGCACCACGCCGTTGGCCGTCGGGTCGACGCGGCCGCTGTTCATCGGCTTGAACTCGGTGATCGCCAGACGACCGTCGCCGAGATAGGCCATGCCCCCGACTTGCGGCACATGGCCATCGGGGTGAACAGGATCGACGCTCCACATTGGGTGAATCGCATCCAGAGGCTGACCAAAACCGGGACGACCTGGATTGGACGGATCCAGCACCCGCTTGAAGCCGGGCGCCACAACCCGCGTCACGCCGGCCGGCGTGCGCAGGCTCGTCGAGGGAACGATCTCGAAGCTCTCCGATCCCGGCACCTTCCACTCCAAGCGCAGCGTGCTTCGCCACGTGTTGGACCACTGCTCGATGCGGATCGGAAACGCGCCTTTGGAGAAGGTCAGCTCGACCGTTGTCAGTTGACCATGCTTCGACTCTCCGACTTCGAAATCGTCGATGAACAGCTTGGCACCTTGCCTTGCGGAAAGCCGGAGCACGTACTCGCCCGGCTCTTCGATGAGCAGGTCGCCGGTGACATGCGTGTAGCTGGAGTCGTTGGCCGCGCCGAAGTCGTCGGCGGTGAGGTCGATGACGTCTCGGCGCGCTGCGATGTTGGGTGCCTGATCCGGCGCGACGCGTGCGTACTGGCCGACCTGGGCGTCGACGGTGTAGACGTCGACGCTCACACCGGGAAGGAAGCCGGAGCCGTCCGCACTGTCTTCGGCCGCCACCTGCGCTGCCGCGGGGGCAACCAGCAGGGGCACCAGAACACTCACCGCCACAACGGCACGACAGAACAGATCGCGGGAACTCATCGGAACAGTCTAGATCGGTCTAAGGACAAGCTTTACTAAATAAAGTAGAGCAACGTCGCAACGTTACAGGTCGCTGCCACGGCGAGGATACCGTGCCCCATGGCAGCAAGCGAGGCGAACAAAGAGCTGGCAGGCATGTTCGCTCAGATGGCCCGCGTGCTCGATCTCAAAGGCGGCGGCTTCCGGGCGGTGTCTTTCCAGAAGGTCAGCCGGCTGCTCGACGAGATGTCGCAGGACGTCAAGGCCCTCCACGACGAAGGCGGCACCAAGGCCGTCGAGGCCCTCGCCGGCATCGGCAAGTCGTCGGCCAAGATCATCGACGACTTCTTCACCACCGGCACCAGCCCCGATCACAACGAGCTGCTCGCCAGCGTCCAGCCGGGCGTGTTGGCCATGCTCGACATCCCCGGCATGGGCCCAAAGACCGCCCAGGCCGTCTGGCAGGAACGGGACATCACGACCATCAACCAGCTCTCCGCCGCCATCGCCGACGGGTCGCTCTCGGACCTCAAAGGGCTCGGCAAGAAGAAGCTCGAAGCGATCCAGCAGGGCATCGACCTGCTCGCCCGCGGCAACAAGCGTCGCGGCATCGGCTCGGCTGCCAAGGTCGTCAACGCCATGCTCGAACGGCTGCTCGATCTGCCCGACGTCAAACGCGCCGAGCCCGCCGGAAGCTTCCGCCGCGGCAAGGAAACCGTCGGCGACCTCGACTTCCTCGTCGTCACCGACAAGCCGGCCGACACGCTCACCGCCTTTGCGGAGTTTCCGGAAGTCGAACGCGTCCTCGTCAAGGGCGACGCCAAGTGCAGCATCGTCACCAAAGACGGCCTGCAATGCGACTGCCGCGTCGTGCCTGAAGCCCACTACGGCGCGGCCATGATGTACTTCACCGGCAGCAAGGAGCACAACACGCGGCTCCGAGGCATCGCGCTCGAACGCAAGCACACGCTCAACGACTGGGGCGTCTTCGACAAAGCCGCGTGGGACGAGCATCAGAAGTCCCGCAAGACCGGCGGCATCCCGACCCTCAAGCCAGCCGCGGCGAAATCGGAAGAGGAGATTTTCGAGTGGTTCGGCATGCAGTGGGTGCCGCCGGAGATGCGCGAGGACAAGGGCGAAATCGAACTCGCCGCCGAGGGCAAGTTGCCGAAGCTGATCGAGCAGGGCGATCTCAAGGGCGACCTCCACACGCACACGACCGCCAGCGACGGCACCGCGAGCATCGTCGAGATGGCCGAAGCGGCGAAGGCCCTCGGCTACACGTTCCTGGCGATCACCGATCACTCCAAGTCGCAAATCCAAGCCAACGGCCTCGACGCCGATCGCCTGCTGAAACACGCCGACGCGATCCGCCGTGCCAACGACGAGGTGAAGGGCATCGAGCTCCTCGCCGGCACCGAATGCGACATCCTCAGCGACGGCCGCCTCGACTACGAAGACGACATCCTCGCCCAACTCGACTGGGTCGTCGCGTCACCTCATGCCGCGTTAAAGCAAGACGCGAAGAAGGCGACCGACCGCATGCTGAAAGCGATCGACAGCCCGTATGTCAACGCCATCGGTCACCCGACCGGCCGGCTGATCAACAAGCGCGACGGCCTGCCGCTCGACATGGCCAAGGTCATTACCCGTGCCAAGGAGACCGGGACCGCCCTCGAAATCAATGCGGCTTACCCACGGCTGGACCTCAACGACCTCCACGCCCGCATGGCCGTCGAGGCGGGGGCGATGCTGACGATCAACACCGACGCCCACACGACCCGCAGCCTCGCCGCCATGCACCTCGGCCTCTGCGTCGCCCGCCGCGCCTGGGCGACCAAGGCGGACGTCCTGAACTGCCAGACCCCGGCGGCGATTAAGAAGTGGGTGGCGAAGAAGCGGGCATGACCGCGGCGTCGCCTGAAATGGGTTTGCGACCATTGGTCCGACGAGGATCAGCTCCGCGCGTGAATTATCGCTTGCAGTCGTTTGAACCGTTGTTACGGTAGGGCAGGCAGCGATCCATTGGTTGATCCCCGGGCAACTTCACCGACTTTCGTCTCGAGGATTGCAGTCTTTTAACCATTGGTGAGCGCCGCGAACGGTCCGTGCGGAGGAGCGTTCGGTTGCCTGCTGCCCATCTCTCTCGTGGAGCAACCATGACCACCGTCTCGTCTCGCCGACGCCATCGCTCGGGCACTTCTGGGGCCGATCGGCGTCCGCCGCACTTCGAACCGCTGGAACACCGGCGACTGCTGACCGCCGTCCAGGCAATGGATGCCGACGACTTCGTCGACTCGCTGGGCGTGAACATCCGGCTCAACAATGACGGCACGCCTTACGACACCCGTTTCAACGATGTCCGTAACCGGCTCAACGAACTCGGCGTGCGCCACGTCCGCAACGTCGCGCCCGAGGGGAATCCGACGTTCGGGTCCAATCCGAACCGATGGGGCGAGTACATCAATCGCCTCAACGATCTCGGCGACGATGGCATCAAGTCGGCACTCACCTTCAATAAAAGGTTGAGTAATAAGACGCCTGACTTCAACGCGATCGACGACATGCTCGGGCGAATTGAAGATCATCTCCAGGGCTCCGTCGAAGCCGTCATCGGCCTCAACGAATACGACAACAACGCGCCGTCCTCGCAACGCAACGACGGCACCTGGGTTGACGTCTGGCGCGATTACCAGGACGACCTCTATGCCGAAGTCAACAGCAGCTCGTCGAGCTGGGTCCGAAACCTCGACGTCGTCGCCGGCCCGGTCGCCTTCCCGAATCGCATCGACGACCTTGGCAACGTCACCGATCGCGTCGACGTCGGCTCAGCCCACTACTACACGGAATCGCGACCGGAGAACAACAGTCGGCTCAACGAGATTGTCAACAATCGATCAATCGCCTTTGGCAGCAAGCCCGTCTACCTCACGGAGGGCGGGTACAACTACGCCTCTCTGACCAGCGGCGGCATCAGCGACAAGGCGGGCGGAAAGTATGTGCCGCGGTACCTGCTGAGCAACTACCTCGCGGGTGTCGAGCGGACGTATCCGTTCGAGTTCTGGTCCCGCCGCAACGACGGTCAGGCGGAACGCGAGTCGCACTTCGGCCTCATCGACTACAACGGCAACCGCAACGTCCACTTTTATGCGATGCGGAACCTCATCGATCTCCTCGGCGAGGCGACGTGGAACGGCGACGACTGGATCCGCCCGATTTTCTCGCCGGCGAAGCTCAACTACTCGCTCTCGGGCAATACCGGCGACGTGCAGGAGGCACTGTTCCAGAAGTCGGACGGCACTTTCTACCTCGTGCTTTGGCAAGACGATTCCGTCTGGAACACGGCTGCAACGCCCAGCAACCCGCCGACCGGCGACATCAGCAACAGCAGCGCCAGCGTCACGGTCAACTTCCACCAGGACGTCGACCGGGTCCGTCGCTACTCAAACCTCGACCAGAACAGCGGGGCCAACGTCGACCAGACGGTGAACAACCCGTCGAACACGTTCAACGTCAGCGTGCCCGACGAGGTCGTCGTTCTGGAGATCGACACCGGCAACAGCCTCAAAATCGAGGCTGAGCACATGGAAGAAACCGTCGGCACGGACTGGCGTGTCCGCACCATCAACGGCAACACCTTCCAAGGCACCATCAACGGCAGCGGCAACGGCTGGAACAACCAGGACAGCCCGCCTCGAATCGCTTACACCGTCGCCAACGTTCCGGCAGGCCAATACACCGTCGATGTCCGCGGCGACACGAGTTCGCAGGGCTCCAGCGAGCGCGGCCGGAACAACTCCTTCTGGCTTCGCGTCAACGGCGGCACTTGGGAGCTGATGTCTTTCGATACCGACCGAGGCGGCTTCTTCGTCCAGAACTTTGACACGACCTTCAACCTGACCTCCGGCGACAACCTCGTTGAGATTGCTAAGCGTGAAGACGGCACCCGCATCGACTGGGTCGAGTTCGTCCCGACCGGCCAGGGCACCGGCACCGGCTCGTCAAGCCCGAGCCCCTTCCCAGGCGAGGCTACACGCTCCGAACGCAAGTTGTTCGGGGACGGGCTTCAGCTCAGCCTGACCGCGCCTGTCGCGAGCATCATTTCCGGCGTCACGTCGCTGTTCAGCAACTCCCGATTCTCAGCCGAGCCGGAGCTCGACGAGTAGGGCATCGAGCGCATCGACTGCTTCCTTCGTCGGATGCTCCGGTAGCGAAGTGCGATCTCGCTCCCGCTCGAGCATTTCGCGAAGGCGGTGATATTGCCGCTGATGAAAGTCGATGTCGACGTTTGCGAGGGTCTGACGCTCGTCACCGGCAATCTTGAGAGCGATGAGCTCGTCCAGCCACGGGAGTTGCTCTTCCTCGTTCAGCCGGGCGAGATTCGCCTCGACGTTGCCCGTTCTCATCAGGTGCAGACCCGTGAGCAGCACCCGATACAAATATAAAAGCGGCTTAACTCTTGGCTCACCTTTATTGAATAGCTTCCACTGCGTTGCTGCAAAGCCAAGATAGTGGTCTGCATGGAAGCGCGTCACGACACCGTCTGCAATCTCACGCAGCGTTTGGTGAGCAGGTGTTGTCTTGACGACAATGGGCGAGTGGAGTTGCTCCAAGACGTAGCCATTCTTCTTCAACATCAGCTTGAAAAACTTCCCGACGTCATGACTGACCAGGTCAAGCTCAAGACCACCTTGATCGCGATCGTCGCGTGACTCGTCAATCGTGTCCCGCGTCGGACGCATGCTGAGCACTTCACGCGCCGGCAGCACGTGGCTGGCGCGCAGATCCCAGTCGCTGTTAGCTGAAGGGAAGCCGTACAGATGGGCGCCGCTGACCGTTGCGAAGACCAGGGGATACGGCTGGCGATCCGAAACCTCGCGGAGGGATCCGGGGAGCTCAGGGTCGTGCATCGAGGTCCTCCACGGTCTCTATCGCGTCACGCCGAGCCTTGA
>JBCDKH010000156.1 GCA_038746835.1 Planctomycetota bacterium
TGGTCGTTGTTCTTCTCGCCGGATGTCTCTCGCCGGAGCGGGCGGTGCTGGATGCGGACGATGCCGCGTACGACATCATCGCCGAAAAGCAGCAGGCGGCGATCGGGCGGGAAGAGGCGTTCACGATCGACGAACTCGAAGATCGGTTGCGTCGCAAGCTGATGATCGATCAGCAGCTTCCGGCCGCGGGTGAGGCGTCGCTGGGGCGAAACTTCCTGTCGCCTGTGCCGAAACAGCCCGGCGGCGTGTCGGACGAGGAGGCGATTCCGGATGACGTGCCGCTTGTCAGGCCGCGGGATTTCGAGATCACGGGCCTCGGCGTGCCGACGCTGGCGACCGACCTCGCACTCTTCGACATCGGCAACACGCCCGAGGGCACCAAGGCGGTCCTTCGACCGAGTCCGCCGCCGACGTCCAGGCCCGCGCCGGAGCCGGTGATTCTGTCGCTCGTCGAGGCCCTTCAGGTCGGAGCACGCAACAATCGCGAGTACCAGGCGAACAAGGAAGCGGTCTACATCGCAGCGTTGAACCTCGACGTGCAGCGTGACGAGTTCGAGCTGCAGTTCGGCGGTGTGATCGACGTCGACGCGGCTGCTGACTTCGACGGGCAGGACCGCGCGGGCGTCGTCGTCTCGCCGGAACTCAACGTCACCAAGGCCTTCAAGACCGGTGCGTCCATGTCGACGCGCATCGGCATCGACCTGGCGAAGCTGCTCACCGGCACCCGGCCCGAGTCGCTGGGCGTCTTTGCCGACGTCAGCATCACGGTGCCGCTGCTGTCCGGCGCGGGCGTGGAGGTCGTGACCGAGCCGCTGCAGCAGGCGGAGCGGAGTGCGGTGTACGCCATCTGGGACTTCGAGCGATTCAAGCGCGAGTTCGCCGTCGATACCACGACGCGGTTCTACGACGTGCTGGTGGCGCGTGACCAGATCGCGAACGCTGCGACGACACTGCAGCGGCTGGAGGAGAGTCTCGATCGGTCGATGGCCTTGTTCGACGAAGGGCGACTGCCCGGCATTCAGCTCGATCGCGTGCGGAGCAACCAGCTGCGGGCCGAGTCGCGGCTGATCCTCGCACAGCAGCGGTACGAGACGGCGCTCGACTCGTTCAAGGTGTTCCTCGGCCTGCCGACCGATGCGCTGGTCGAACTCGACGATGCGGCGTTGACTGATCTGCAAGGCCTGGCCGACGACGTGCTGGGCGGCTTGGACGTCGGGGAACGTGGGCCCGAGATCGAGCAGTTGATCGAACCGGAACAGTCCGCTGGTGGTGCGACTCGGCCTGAGACGTTGCCTGCACCGACGACGACACCGGTCGAGGTGCGTGGCTACGCACTGTCACAGCGAACCGACGCCGAGCGATCGCTCATTCGACTTGCCCTTCAGCGTCGGCTCGACCTCGCGATCGTTTACGGCCGGGTGGTTGACGCGCAGCGGGCGACGGTCGTCGCGGCAGACGGATTGGAAGGCGTGCTCGACTTCGTTGCCGACGGCAGTTACGGCGGGCGACGCGGGGCGTTTTCCGGCGGATCGGACGACGCGACCATCCGATTCGGCGACGGCAGCTACGGGCTTGGCCTGCGGCTGGACTTGCCGATCGAACGCACGGCCGAGCGGAACCGCTACCGCCGGTCGATCATCGACCTGGAGCGAGCGGTCCGATCCGCCCAGCAGGTCGAAGACGGCGTGAAGGCGGACGTGCTGCGTCGTCTGCGGGCGCTGCGGACGGCCGGCGATGACCTGCGGATTCAGTTCGAATCGATCCGCGTGGCCGATCGTCGCGTGGAGGCGGCGACGTTGTTGGTGGAGCTGGGTCGCGGCAACACATTTGATATCACCGATGCGTTAGACGACCTCACGGAGGCTGAGGACGACTTCACGCAGTCGCTCGTGGATTATCGACTGGCCGAACTGGAACTTCAGAGGGACACCGGTGTGCTGTCGGTTGGGCCCGACGGGTTGTACGAAGAAGTGGACCTGTCAGGAATCTATTAGTGGGGTATCTTCAGCGTCCGCCGATCCACTGTTATGACGACCGCCGACCCGACCGCGACCTTCGAAGCCGAACCAGCTGAGCCCAGATCCAGGAGCAAGGCGATGCCGATGCTTCTGGGCACAGCGTCGCTCGTCCTGCTGCTCGTCGTGGGCGCGCTCGCAGTGACAGGCAACGGTGTCATGGGCGGCGGCGAGGTCACCAACCCCGCGTCCGTCTACTCGGCGGAGGTGAAGCGTGGCCCGCTGGTCATCAGCGTCACGCAGACCGGCACGATCAAGGCCGCGAGCCAGGCCGTCGTCAAGAGCGAGATCGAGGGCATGGCGACCATCCTCGAACTCGTGCCTGAGGGCGAGAAGGTCACCGCGGGCGACCTGCTGATCTCGCTCGACACCAGCAAGCTACAGGACGATCGCGTCACCGCCGAGATCAAGGTCCGTAATGACGAGAGCGACCTGCTCCAGGCCAACGAAGAGCTGGCCGTGAAGGAGAACCAAGCCATCGCTGACGTGTCAGCGGCCGAGCTCGATCTGCGATTCGCGATCGAAGATCACAAGAAGTACATGGAGGGCGACTTCCCCAAGGAGCTCAAGCAGGCGCAGAACAAGATCGTCATCGCCGACGCCGAGCTCAAGCGATCGCAGGAGAAGCGTCGCGGATCGGAGCGTCTGTACGAGGCCGGCTTCATCAGCTTCAGCGAGCTCGAGGCCGACCGGCTCAGCGAGCAGAAGAACCAGCTCGACCTGGAACTTGCACGCCAGGCCGCCGACCTGCTGGAAGGCTGGACCTATCGACGCAAGATCGATGAGTTCGAGAGCGACATCGAGCAGAAGACGATGGCCCTGGAGCGTGCCCGCCGCAAGGCGACCGCTGACGTCGCCCAGGCCAACGCACGCGTCTCGGCTCGTCAGGCAGAGCTTCGCCGCGAGCAGCTGCGGCTCGACAACATCGTTCGGCAGATCGGTGCCGGCAACATCTACGCCCCGACCGACGGCATGGTCGTCTACGCGACCAGCAGCCAGGGCGGCTGGCGCGGTAATCAGGAGCCGCTGGAGCCGGGCCAGAGCGTTCGAGAGCGGCAGGAGCTGATCTACCTGCCCGACGACGTCGACCGCATCGCTGAGGTCAGCATCCACGAGAGTCAGCTCGACAAGATTCGCGTCGGCCAGAAAGCGCGGATCACGCTCGACGCGGTGCCCGGTGCCGTGTTCTGGGGCGAGGTCGAAACCATCGCACCGCTGCCCGACGCGACGGCCGTCTTCTGGAACCCGGACAACAAGATCTACCCGACCAAGATTCGCATCCGCGGCAAAGACCTTGGTCTGCGTACGGGCATGAGCTGTCGCGTCGAGATCATCGTCGAGCGGCTCGACGATGCGGTCTACGTGCCCGTCCAAAGCGTCGTCCGCGTCGGCGGAACGGAGTCGGTCTTCGTCGTCAACGACGACGGCAGCATCGAGCGCCGCGACGTCGAGACCGGTCTGGACGACAACGCGAATGTCGTCATCAAGAACGGCGTCGACGCAGGAGAAAAGGTCTCGCTGACGCCGCCGCTGGAGAACACGCAGATCGACGACGGCGTCGGCGTGGACGACCTGGTCGAAGGTGCCGGCGAGCCGTCGACACGACCGGCCGAGGAGGCCGAGAGCACCGACAGCTACAAGCCGGTGACGGTCGCGTCGCCGCGAGAGGCGTTCCAGATTCTGCTGCAGCGTGCGTCGCCAGAGGAGCGCGAGCGCTACCAGAAGCACATCAACGAGCAGAACTGGACGGCCCTGCGAAGCTACGGCACGTTTTTGGCCAAGAAGTACAACGTGACGATCGAGTCCTCCGGCGAGGGCAGGCCGTCGACGCGTCCTGCGGCAGAGCAGGCGCCGTCGAGCGAGGCTTCGGATGCCGAGTAGCGTCGCAGCGCCGGAACAGGCGCACGCGTTCGACGTCTCGGGCGACGGCGCGGTCGCTCAGGTCCTCGACGTTCGCAAGGTGTACAAGATGGGCAGCGAAGAGGTGCACGCGTTGGCGGGCGTCTCGCTGAGCATCGGCCGGGGTGAGTTCGTGAGCCTGATGGGCCAGTCGGGCAGCGGCAAGAGCACGCTGCTCAACCTGCTCGGCACGCTCGATCGCCCGACAAGCGGCCGCTACGTCCTTGGCGGCCGCGACGTCGGGCGGATGAACGACGGCGACTTGTCCGACTTTCGCCTTCGGACGCTGGGCTTCATTTTTCAAAGCTTCAACCTGATTCCGCAGCTCACCGTTCGCGAGAACATCGAACTGCCGCTGACCTACCTCGGCACCGAGCCGAGCGAATCCGCGGACCGCGCCGCCGACCTCGCCGAAAAAGTCGGCCTCGGCGGCCGGCTCGGCCACCGCCCGACCGAACTCTCCGGCGGCCAACAACAACGCGTCGCCATCGCCCGCAGCCTCGCCAACGACCCACCGCTCATGCTCGCCGACGAACCCACGGGCAACCTCGATACGGCAACGACCAAGCAGATCATGACGCTGCTTCTGGAGCTCAACGAGCAGGGCAAGACGATCGTCATGGTCACGCACGAGCCGGAAATCGCCGAGTGGACGAGCCGGCAGATTCACATGCGGGACGGGAAGGTCGTGAGTGACGAAGGCTCAGAAAGCTTGAAGGAGGAAGCTTGAAGCTTGAAGAGCCAGAAGATCTCGTGGAGCGGACAACCCGATTTGCAGTGCGGATCGTGAAGGCTTTTGCTCGTCTTCCAAAGACGGAAGAGTCGCGAGTGATCGGGAAGCAGATGTTGAGGTCCGGAACGTCCGTCGGGGCTCAATATCGCGAGGCACGTCGTGCTCGCTCTGATGCCGAATCACTCAGTAAGATCACATCCGCCCATCAAGAGCTTGAGGAGACGACGTACTGGCTCGAGCTGCTCGTTCGTTGCGAAATCGTCCCCAAGTCACTCCTTGGCGATCTTCTCCAGGAAGCGGACGAACTCGGAGCCATCTTCACGAGCATCGTCCTGAGGCTCAAGGAACGCCTCGGTCGCTAAGGGCTGCCGCAGCTTCTTCAAGCTTCCTCCTTCAAGCTTTCTGCATCCGTGATCCGCTTCGCCCGCAACATCCGCCTTGGCATCAAGAATCTCTTGCTGCACAAGCTGCGCTCCGCGCTCACCATGCTCGGCGTCGTCTTTGGTGTCGGCAGCGTTGTGGCGATGCTGTCCGTTGGTGAAGGCGCACGTGAGCAAGCTCTTGCCGAGATCGACAAGCTCGGCCTTCGGAACATCCTCGTCGTCAGCCAGGAGCCCGTCGAAGAAGGCGGCGGGGATGGGCAGCGGCGGCGGTTGACGAGCTATGGCATCACGTATGACGACGCAGCACGAGCCAGGCAGACGTTGCCTCTGGTCGCACGCGTCGTTCCGGCCAAGGCCGTCATGAAGCAGGGGCGGCTGGGCGATGTCGCGGTCGATCTGCGGCTGGTCGGCACGACGCCGGATTGGAGCGATCTGGTCAATCGCGAGCTTCTCGCCGGCCGGCACCTGGTGCAGGCGGATCAGCTCAACAACAACGACGTCGTGGTGCTCACCGAGCAAGGCGCCCGCAAGCTGCTCGCCGGCGAAGGCACCATCGGCAAGGAAGTCGTCATCGGCGGCGGGGCGTACGAGGTCATCGGCATCGTCCAGAGTGCGGCCACCCGCGGCTCTGACACCACCGGCGATTCGGGCGGCGTGCCGACGCCGGACGAGAACGTCGACGCCTACGTCCCGCTGCAGATCCTTCGCGAACGCCTCGGCGACATCGTCGTCGAAACCACCGGTGCCGGACGCGAGCGGACGGACATCGAGCTCCACCAGCTCATCGTCGAGGTCGAGAGCAAGGAAGACGTCGCCGGCGTCGCCAACGCGCTCAACCGCATGTTCGAGACGTTCCACGACAAGCGTGACTGGCGCATGACCGTGCCGCTGGAGCTGCTCCGTCAGGCAGAGCAGACTGCCCGGACGTTCAACATCGTGCTCGGCAGCATCGCCGGGATCAGCCTGCTGGTCGGCGGCATCGGGATCATGAACATCATGCTCGCCAGCGTCACCGAGCGGACGCGCGAGATCGGCATTCGCCGGGCGATCGGTGCGCGCCGCGGGCAGATCATTCAGCAGTTCCTGATCGAAACCGTCGTCCTCTCGACGGCCGGCGGCGTCATCGGCGTGGCGCTGGGCGTGCTGATCCCGGAGATCATCGAGCGCTACGCGGAGATGCCGACGATCGTCCGCTGGTGGATGGTGATCCTCTCCGTCTGCATCTCCGTCGGCACCGGCGTCGTCTTCGGCCTCTACCCGGCGGTGCGGGCGGCGCGGTTGGACCCGATCAAGGCGCTTCGCCACGAGTGATGTCGCAGAAAGCTTGAAGGCGGAAGCTTGAAGCCTAAGGGGCAGATGCGGACACTGCCTCGCCCATGCGTTGGTTACTCAAGACCGAACCGGACGATTACAGCATCGACGATCTCGAACGAGACGGCTCGACGTGCTGGGACGGCGTGGCCAACAACGCCGCGCTGAAGAACATGCGCGACGTCCGCAAGAAAGATCTGGCGTTCATCTACCACACGGGCAAGGACAAGCACGTCGCAGGCATCGCGACCGTGACGAGTGATCCGTACGAGAAGGACGGACTGACCGTCTTCGACGTCGCGTTCAAGAGCCGGCTGAAGCACCCGCCGACGCTCAAGATGGTCAAGGCCGAGCCTTCGCTGGCGGACTGGGCACTCGTGAAGCAGGCGCGACTGTCCGTCATGCCCGTGACGATGGACCAGTGGAAGTGGGTGACCGAGCGGGCACGACAGCCGTAGCTGAGAATCGGTAGCCGCGGGCTTACAGCCCGCGGTTCGGACTCCGATGCGTCTTCTGTTACAAACCGCGACCTGTAACGTCGCGGCTACCGGAACCCGCACGCACCTCGTGAGCCGTTATCGGCTCACGCTTTCTGCTCCGCAATCGCCTTGTGAACGAACGCGATCGCCATGCTGCCTTCGCCGACGCCGCCGGCGACGCGTTTGACGCTGCCGGCTCGAACGTCGCCTGCGGCGAAGACGCCCGGGCGGGTGGTTTCCAGCAGGAACGGCTCGCGATCGACGCCGGACCAGTGGGCGTCGTACTTGGCGTGATGTCGCGCGTCGATGCCGGTGGCGAGGAAGCCCTTGGGGCACAGGCCGACGCAGTCGCCGCCGTCGAGCCATTCGGTGTTGGGCGTGGCGCCGATCATGACGAACAGGCCGTCGCAGTCGACGGTGCCGGCGTGTTTGCCGGTGAGCGTGAGCGACTGCAGCCGTCCGTCACCGTCGAGGCGAGCGACTTCGGTCTCGGCGAGCAGCTCGATGTTGTCGGCCTCGCGGATGCGGCGGACGAGATAGTCGCTCATGCTCTTGCCGAGGTCGTCGCCGCGGATGATGACCTTCACGTCGCGCGCGTGGCGTGACAAGAAGACGGCCGCTTGACCCGCGGAGTTGCCGCCGCCGATGACGACGGTTTGCTTGTTGCGACACCCCGACGCTTCGACGTGGCCGCAGGCGTAGTAGACGCCGCAGCCGTCGAAGGCCTCGCCGTTCTCGGCCGGCAGTTTGCGGTACCGGGCACCGGTCGCCAGCACGATGCTGCGAGCCATGATCTGCGTGCCGTCGTGGAGCGTGAGGGTCTTCTTGTCGTGCTCGCAGTCGAGGCCGATGACGGTGCACGGGTTGCACAGCGTCGCACCGAACTTGCGCGCCTGAAGGACGGCCTGCTTGGAGAGCTCGTCGCCCGAGACGCCGGTGGCGAAGCCGAGATAGTTTTCGATCTTGCTGCTCGTGCCCGCCTGCCCGCCGGGGGAGTACTTGTCGATCATGAGCGTGTCGAGGCCTTCCGAGGCTCCGTAGACCGTCGCCGCTAAGCCGGCCGGTCCGCCACCGACGACGATGAGGTCGTAGCAGGTCTTGAGCTTCGGGCGCAGGCCGGCACGCCTGGCGACCTCTTCGATGTTCGGATGACGGCAGACGCCTTCGGTGCAGATCAGGACGGGCAGGTCGTCTTCCACAATGCCGAGCTTGTCGAGCAGGACTCTGGATTCGGCGTCGTCGTCGGGATCGCTGAACCGCAGCGGAATTTGGTTGCGCTCCAGGAAGTCGCGCATGCGATACGTCTCGCCGTGCGTGGCGTGGCCGACGAGGGACATAAGACCGTGGCCGTCGGCGCGGAGTCGTTCGCGCCGGGCCATGAACGTCTTCAGGATCAGGTCGCCGATCTCCGAGTGCTCGGCGATAAGTCGTTTGAGGTCCTCATGCCCGACGATCATCACCTTGCTCGGCTCGACCGCGACGCAGGCGGCGATGGTCGGCTCGCCAGTGAACATCGAGATGTCGCCGATGAACGTGCGCCGCGAGACCTCGGTGATGAGCACGTCTCGATCGCGACGTCGGTCGTAGAACTCGAGCCGGCCTTCCTGCAGGATCGCGACGTCGGCATTGCGTGTGCCTTGCTCGAAGAGGATCTCGCCCACGTCGAGCTTGCGACACTTGGCGATTCGCGAGATCTCCTCGATCTGCCGATCGGACAGGACCGGCTGGAGAACGTCGTTGTCTTCGATCGAGTACGCCTGCGACCGATCAGCCGAGAGAGGGTCGAGTTGCCGACTCAGCCGTCCGGCTACCGGTTTCTCGGCGACGCCGTTGGTTGTGCCCATGTCGGATGCTACGACGCTCGTCGAAGGACGCCTGCGGCCACGGCTTCAGTCGCCTTGGGGCAAAGCCCGATAACCAGAGTGTGAGGCTGCTTTCTGCGCTCGTCGTGCTGATTCTGGCTTCGGCCGTCCGTGCGGACTGGTACGTCGACGAGGCCGCGGAGGAGGAAGGGACGACGTCGCAGCGGATTCTGCACGTCTTCGACTTCGAGGAGCGCGACGACGGGAA
>JBCDKH010000157.1 GCA_038746835.1 Planctomycetota bacterium
GCGAGCGCAGCGAGTCGAAGGACCTCGCCTGGTTGTCGTCACAAACGCGCTGCGAGGTCCCTCGCCTGCGCTCGGGCTGTCGGATCGTGCCAAACGTCGCCGTTGACGCAAAGGCAGCTGCGACCCTCAAGGTCGCAGCTGCCTGGTGCTTTGGTTGCCACAGGTGCCCGAAGACGCCCGGGCTCACTTCATCGAGCCGGAGTCATCGATGCCGGTTGGCTCGATCTCCGCGGCGGCGGGCATGGCTTCGACTTCGGGTGTGGCAGTCGCAGTGCCGCCGCCCTGGACGGTCTGCGGGAGGATCATCACCTCGACGCGACGGTTCTGAGCCCGGCCGCCGGCGGTGGCGTTGCTGGCGACGGGCTCCTGGTCCGCCCGGCCGACGACGGCCACGCGGGTCGCGCTGACGCCCTGACCCATCAGACCCTCGGCCACGCTGATCGCGCGGTGCGACGAGAGGTACCAGTTGTTCTTGTGACCCTTGGCCTTCGTGTTGGCACTGAACGACGTGACGTTGTCCGTGTGCCCTTCGATGTTCAGCAGGTAGCTGCGGGCCACCGGCGAGTTGAGGATCTGGGCGAACCGCTGGATCGCCTGGTTCGCGTCGGCCAGCAGCTCGGCATCGCCGGACTTGAAGGTGACGTCGCTCTTGAACTTCACGATGCCGCGATCAGCGTCGAAGGTGATCAGGTCCGGGTTCTGGGCGGCGTAGCTGGACAGCTCGCTCGTCAGCGCAGCGGGCAGAGCCGGGCCGGTGCCGATCTTGCCGACCAGCTCCTCGTAGCGACGGGCGATCTCGTCGCGCTCGCCGGTGAGGCTGGCGATCTGCATCTCGTAGTTGGCCAGAACAGCGTCGGCGGAGCGATCGGCGTCGCCGATGCGGCCCAGCTGCTCGCGGTAGCCTTCGGCGAGCGTGGCGTTGCTGGTGGCTTGCTGCTGTGCGAGAGCAAGCTGGTCGGCTAGGTCGTTCCGCTGGGCCTCGAGGGCGCGGTAGTCTTCCTGGTTCACACAGCCAACGAGCGTCGTCGCGAGAAGAGCGACGGCAGCGGTGCCGGCGAGACGGGCGGGAGCTAGGGAAATTGCCATGGTTTCTGCCTCCGTGCAGGGTGCGAAGTGATGATGCGGGGACGTCCTGTCACGGCCGCTGCTGGCGATTATGCCGAGAGGTCGCGTGGTTGCAACTTTATCTGACTACGCCAACGCCTCATTCTGGTTCGTTCGCCCGCACCAGACGCAGATCGATCCACTCCGGCGGACTGAAAACGCGAAACGGCAACCGCGTCGTCCCCACGCCACGCGACACGCAGAGCCACGTCTCGCCGACGCGGTGGATGCCGCTGCTCATCGCGTTCGGCAGCGTGTCGTGCGTCATCAGTGGTCTGGTTGGCAGGGCGATCTGCCCGCCGTGCGTGTGACCCGCGAGGTAAAGGTCCGGCCGAAGCAGCGACAGCCGACGCACCTCGTCCGGGTAGTGGTTCAGCACGACGAGCGGCACGTCCGCGTCACGCGTCAGCGAGCCCGCCTCGGGCCACTCGTGGCGGAACGTGCCGGGCATGCCCAGCAGGTCGACGACGGTCTGGCCCGACTCGACGCGCAGGTATCGGCCGTGGAGCGGCATGACGCCCATCGCCTCGAGCCGGGCGGCGATGGTGTCGCCATCGTGGTTGCCGATGATGCCGAAGCTGCCGAGCCGCGCGACCCCGCGAAACCCGTCGAGCACGGCCGCCAGCGTCGCGATGTGCCGCGTCGGCGTCAGCTTGTCGTCGACGAAGTCGCCCGTGAACAGCAACAGGTCCGGCGGATCGCGACGAAGCTCCTCCGCCAGCCGAACCAGCCCGCGCGGCACCGTCCGCCGAAGGTGCAGGTCGCTCAGGTGGACGATCCGCAGACCCGCCTCCGGCAGACGAGCCGCGGCAATTGGCAGCGTGGCCGTGACCCGTCGAAGCCGTCTCGGGGGGCCGATCTGCAGCCACGGGCCGGGTTCGACGTCGATGCTCGGCTCGGGCGAATCGACCAAGACCATCGACACTACCGGCTAACCTGCAGGAGCGACATGACGACTGACACGACGACCCAGCTTCCCCCGCGCTACGAAGCCGCCGACGTTCAGAAGGAGGTCGAGCAGGTCTGGGAGGCCGAGCGCTGCTTCCACGCCGAGCCGGACGCGACGAAGGAGCCGTTCTGCATCGTCATCCCGCCGCCGAACGTGACGGCCCGCCTGCACCTCGGGCACGCGTTCAACAACACGATCCAGGACATCCTCGTCCGCCACGCCCGCATGCAGGGCAAGAACGCCGTCTGGATTCCCGGCACCGACCACGCCGGCATCGCGACGCAGACGGTGGTCGAGAAACGTCTCCTGCAGACCGAGGGCAAGCGTCGCACCGACTACGACCGCGACGAGTTCGTCGCCAAGGTGCAGGCGTGGAAGGACGAGTATGAACAGGTCATCCTCGGCCAGCTCAAGGCGATGGGCTGCAGCTGTGATTACGAACGCACCTGCTTCACGATGGACGAGCAGCGGAGCAAGGCCGTCCGGGAGGCCTTCTTCCGCCTCTTCAAGGACGGTCTCATCTACCGCGGCAAACGCCTCGTCAACTGGGACCCGGCAACGCAAACGGCGCTCGCCGATGACGAGGTCGAGAACGAGGAGATCGACGGGCACTTCTACTACCTGAAGTATCCGCTCGTCGGTTCCGACGAGACGATCACCGTCGCGACGACGCGTCCCGAGACGATGCTCGGCGACACGGCCGTTGCGATCAACCCGAAAGACCCGCGGGCGGAGTCGCTGCGCGGGGTGAAGGTGCTGCTGCCGATCGTGGAGCGTGAGATCCCGATTGTCGAAGACGACTACGTCGTCATGCCGGGGGACGAGGATGATCCGAAGGCGAAGTTCGCCACCGGATTCCTGAAGGTGACGCCGGCCCACGATCCGAACGACTGGGACATCGGCCAGCGCCACGACCTCGAGGTCATCAACACGATGGCCCCCGACGCGTCGATCAGCGACGCCCACGGCTGGACCGCCGAAACCGACGCCGCCAAGCAGTTCGTCGGCCTGAGTCGTGAGGAAGCCCGCAAACAGATCGTCGCCTGGTTCAAGGACAACGGCCTGTTGGAGAAGGTCGTCCCATACCGCCACAGCGTCGGCCACAGCTACCGCAGCCACGTCCCGGTCGAGCCGTACCTGAGCGACCAGTGGTACGTCGCCGTCCAGAAGCCGATCCCGTGGATGGAAGACACCGGCCTCGTCGAAGGCACTGACGTCCCGGCGAACAGCTTGGCGGGCCTGGCGTTGATGGCGCTCGAAGGAACTCCCGCGAGCCCCGAGCGTGAGCGAGGGGTTTTGGACAAACAGCAGACACCCCTCGCTCACGCTCGGGGCTCGAGGGGTGAGACGTTGTCGTACCTCATCACGTTCACGACCTACGGAACGTGGCTTCAGGGACGCGAGCCCGGAAGCGCGGACCGAAAGGGACACAACATCCCGGGTGAGCCGTACCTCGTCGGGGACGAGGCAGAGGAGCGTCGACAGTTTGCTCGTCTCAAGCACGCGCCGACAGAACTGCATGAAAGTCAACGAACCACAACTCAAAACGCGATCATCGGCGTATGCGAGCATCGCGGCTGGACGCTCCACGCGTTGCATGTCCGCTCGAATCACTTGCATGCCGTTGTCAGCGCAGACGCGACACCCGAGAAGGTGATGTCTGACTTCAAGGCGCGTGCGACGCGGTCGTTGCGAGAAGCAAACTTGGCGGGAGCAGACCAAAAGGTCTGGACGCGTCATGGAAGCACGCGATACCTGAAGTCGACTGCTTCGCTTGACGGAGCGATTCGCTACACCGTCGATCAGCAAGGTCGTCCGCTCAGTCCCGCACCTTTTCGAGAAGAACCCGCGAGCCCCGAGCATGAGCGAGGGGTTTCTGGGAATCGCTCAGAACCCCTCGCTCATGCTCGGGGCTCGCAAGGGGGTTCTGCGGTCGCTTCGCTTGGCGACGACGTGCTGACGTTCGTGCCGGAGCGGTATTCGAAGACGTACCGCCAATGGAACGCCGCCCTCCGCGACTGGTGCATCAGCCGCCAACTCTGGTGGGGACACCGGATTCCGGTGTGGAGCGAGCAAGTCGGCGTTCCCACTCAATCAGTTCCTGCAATCTTCAATTCACTCGATGCTCAGAGCAAGATGTCGGGCAATGGAGCAACCGAGCAATGTGCGTTTGCAATTCAGGAGCTGTCATCTGGCGGGGAAGCTCGAAAAGCACTCAGCTTCGATGCCCGCTACCAAGCATCGGATGCGTGGCGTGAGGAAGCCGCCTTCATGATGAAGTCTGGATTTTCGCAAGACCCCGACGTCCTCGATACCTGGTTCTCCAGTGCGCTGTGGCCCATGAGCACCCTCGGCTGGCCTGAGCGGACGACGGCGTTGGAGATCTGGAACCCAACCAGTGTCCTGTGCACGGCGCGTGAGATCATCACACTCTGGGTCTCGCGGATGGTGATGTTCAATCGCTACATGCTCGCCCACCCGGACGAGCAGTCACGAAAAACCAATGCGAGCCCTGAGCGTGAGCGAGGGGTTTCGGACGATCAGGCAGAACCCCTCGCTCACGCTCGGGGCTCGCAAAGTGACGACTCGCGGAACCTCCCTTTCCACAACGTCTTCATCCACGCCATGATCCAGGATGGGCATGGGCAGAAGATGTCCAAATCCCTCGGCAACGGCGTGGATCCTTTGGACATCATCGACTCCCACGGGGCCGACGCGATGCGGTTCACGCTGGCCGGGATGGCGACGCACACGCAGGACGTCCGGCTGCCAGTCGATGCGGTCGATCCGCACACCGGCGAGACGTTCGAGGCCCAAACGTTCAAGAACGCCGCCGGCTACGTCGTGGCCAAGCCGATCCAAGAGCACAAGGGCAACAGGTCCGTCAGCGGCTATGGCCTGGCGACCGGCGAGGCGACGCCGAGCGACGACGTGCCGCTGGCGCGGAACACGAGCAGCAAGTTCGACCTCGGGCGCAACTTCTGCAACAAGCTCTGGAACGCGAGCCGGTTTGTAATTGGGAATCTGCAAGACGCCGGAGCGGAAGCTCCGGGTTCTGGAGCGACGACCGACGCAGCTCCGACCTCGGAACCCGGAGCTTCCGCACCGGCGTCGACCGGTCCATTGCAGGTCACCGACCGCTGGATCCTCTCGCGGCTGTCGCAGACCGTGGCAGCCTGCGACGGCGCGCTCTCGGACTACCGCTTCGATCGCTACACGACCGCCTGCTACGACTTCTTCTGGCGAGACTTCTGCGACTGGTACGTCGAAAGCACCAAGCCGCGCACGAAGGCAAACGACGCGGTGGCCAAGCAGGTATTGGCGGTCTGTCTCGACTGGTCGCTTCGGCTGATGCATCCGATCGTGCCGTTCGCGACCGAGCGGCTCTGGTGGTCGCTCAACGAAGCCGCGGCGGAGCGGGGCGTCGGCGACTACGCGTGTCCGGCGAGCGAGCGGTGCATTACCGCGGCGTGGCCGAGCGATGTGCCGGCGGCGGACAAGCAGGCGATTGCCGACGTCGATCGGCTGCGGGAACTGGTGCTGGCGGTGCGTCAGTTGCGGGCCGATCACAAGGTCGAGCCGAAGCGCGTTGTGCCGGTGCATCTGAAGGGCATCACGCTCGACGACGCTCGGCAGGCGTTCGAGACGTGGGCAAATGCGGAATTAGTTGATGCGGAATCCGCGGCTAGCGCCGCGGCGTCGGCGAAGGTGGGGGACGTCGACATCCTCGTCGGCGGCATCATCGACGAGGCCGCCGATGCGGCGCGGAATGAGAAAGAGCGTGCCGCGTTGGAGAAGCAGGTCAAATCGCTCAAGGGCCGGCTCGCCAACAAGGGCTACACCGACAAGGCCCCGCCGCACCTGGTGCAGGAGACGCGCGATCAACTCGCCGCCGCCGAGAAGCAGTTGGCGGAGCTGTGACATGACGCACACGCTCGCCATCGACGTGGGGTCGTCGTCCGTCAAGGCCGCGATGCTTGACGGCACGGACCTCGCCAGCGACGTCGCCTCAGCAGCGTTCGAGACCGACCACGACGGCATCTACGTCGAAGTCCCGGCCGAGCGCATCGACGAAGCCATCCGGCAGGCCGTCGGGCAACTCGACGTCTCGACGGCTGAACGCGTGGGTCTGACGACCATGGCCCCGGCGTGGCTGGCGATGGACGAGGACGGCCGGGCGATCACGCCGATCGTCACGCATCAGGATCGGCGCGGCGGCATGACCCAGCAGCTCATTGATTCGACCACCGGTCGGAAGGTGACGTTCCGGCAGCTCACCGGAAACGTGCCGACACCGGGTGGAATCAGCGTCACGACGGCAACGTGGTTGAACAACAGAACCGATTCGGTGAGACGCGCCGCGATGGTCGGACACCTGCCCACTTCGCTGTTTCGCCGCCTGTCGGGCGTCTGGGCGATGGATCCGAGCAACGCCGGCTTTACGGGAATGCTCGACATCCGACGGATGGCGTGGTCTCGCGAGGTCTGCGATGCCGCCCGGTTCCCGATGAGCAAGCTGCCGCCGATTGTCGACGCGGCAACGGTTGTCGGCGAGACGCGCGAGAATGACCTCGGCATACCCACCGGCCTGCCGCTTTTCGGTGGATACGTCGATGGCAGCGGGCCGTTGCTCGTGGGCGGGGCGAAGCCGGGGACGCTGATGCACTCGGCCGGCTCGACAGACGTGCTGGCCGTTTGCGTCGAGAAGCCTCGGCCGACGAGTGGGTTGCTGTGTCGGCCGCTGGGAACAGGCGGGCTCTGGGTGCTCGCCGCAACGCAGGCGGCGGGTGGGTCGGCGCTGTCCTGGGCGAAGCGGACGCTCTTTGCCGACTGGAGCGACGAACAGTTCAACGCCGCCATCGTCGAGCCGGTCGGCCGAAAAACGTCCGTCACCTTCCACCCGCATCTGGCCGGCGATCGACAGAGCGTCGAACAACCCACCGGCGCGTTCACCGGCCTGACGCTCGCAACGACGCGGGCGGACCTGCTCACAGCGGTCAAGCACGGCCTTGTCGGCGATCACTCGCGTCGGCTTAAGCGCCTGCTCAAAGTCGCCGGCGATGTCGATCGTCGCGTCATCACCACCGGCGGCGGCGGTGTGCTGCCGGGGCTGATGCGCGCGACCTGGCCCGGCGACGACTGGCAGTTCGAAGAAGTCGAGCAGGGCACGCTTCGCGGGCTCGGGGCCCTCGCTCAGGAGTGATGCGAGGTGGAACCAGCCTTCCGGGAGGTCATCCGTTATCCCGAGCATAGCCGAGGGACCTCGTCTGGTCGACGGTGCCGGATGACGGCGAGGTCCCTCGACTCGCTTCGCTCGCTCGGGATGACGAGCGCTCAATCAAGTGTGACTCCGTGTCACGACGACCTCGGCTCGTGCGAGCACGTCGGGGTCGTAGGTCAGCCCAAGGCCCGGGCCATTCGGCACCGTTAGCCGGCCATCGCGGATGGCGAAGCGCGGGGCGTACCAGTCGGCGTTGGGTTCTGGATGGACGGACCATTCGTGGAACGCCGCGACGTCGTCGACGAGTGACGCGACGTGCAACAGCGAGACGCCTTCGGGGCCCGACTTGGGCGAGTGCGGCGTGACGCGGAGGCCGGCCCGGTTTGCGGCACCGGCGACGGCGAGGCTGCGGTCGAGTCCGCCGACGTAGTGCGCGTCGGGCTGGAGCAGGTCGACCACGCGATCGCCGATCATCTGACGAAACGTCGGCCAGGCGTGATCCTGCTCGCCGCCGGCGACGGTCATGTCGATGGCTTCGGCGACACGCTTGGTCTCGTCGAGGTCGTCGAACGGACACGGCTCTTCGAACACCGCCACGCCGTAGTCGGCCAGCATGCGGCTCACCTCGATCGCGTGATCCGCGTCGTAGCTGCCGTTGGCGTCGGCCCAGAGCTCGGCGTTCGGGACTGCCTTCCGCAACGCCTGTGTGACGGCTTCGGACCGACCCGGCGCGGCGTCGGCGTTCCGACTCATCCGGCCGCCGACCTTGTACTTGATCGCCCGGCAGCCGGTGGCCTCGACACGCGGCGCGAAGAGGGCGACTTCCTCCTCGGCCGACGTGTGCCGGCCGGTGTGGCTGAGGTAGAGGTCGACCTCGTCACGTCGTCGTCCGCCCGCGATGTCGCCGATGCTCTTGCCTGATTTCTGGCCGACGAGGTCGAGGCACGCCATCTCGACGGCCGCGATGCAGACGCGCGTTGGCAGGCCGAACTTGTACGAGCTCTTGTGTCGCCACATCGCATCGGAGAGTGCGCGCACTCGCCGAGCATCCAACCCGACGGCCACCTCTGCCTGCTGCTTGAACAGCGACGTGAAGAGCGACAGCCGCGACGATCCTGGTGCGATCCCTTCTGCGCCGTCACGGTCCGTCACCCGGCAAAGCCACGCGTGCGGCACACGCAGCAGTTCGACCCGCGCGATCACGCACGGGTCGGCAAGGTGTGACGTCACGTCTTGCAGCGGTGAGCTGGGCAGGTCCATCGTGCCCACCGTAACGCGACGATGGACGTACGACGCTGATCGTTCGAGGTTCCCTGATACGAATCTCGGTTTGGATGCGCGCGCCTGATAGCGAGCCCCGAGCGGGAGCGAGCGGGGACCAGCGAACCCACAGACCCGCACGCGCACGCGCGGGGCGCGCAGCCCGCAGCGCGGTTGCAAGCGCGTGCCCCAGCGGCGCCGCGACACCGACAGC
>JBCDKH010000158.1 GCA_038746835.1 Planctomycetota bacterium
CACCGCCCTGGGGGGTTTGTCGCCCTCCGCGGGGGGCCAGCGGCCCGGGGCGCCCGGGGTTGGCCCCAGCGCGGGGCCCGGGGGGGCCGCTGCGCTCTGCCCACGGCTTCAAAATCGATGATTTCCACAAAAAGACTGACGATTTCGCCCTCGTCGAAGGGACCGACACACCCGTCCTAAGTCGACGTCGACGACCACGAGCCCATCAGGACCGCGAGGATGCCCTTCTGGGCGTGGAGGCGATTGTGCGCTTGGCCAAAGGCGACGCAGCGAGGCGAGTCCATGACGTCGGCGGCGATCTCTTCGCCGCGGTGGGCGGGCAGACAGTGCATCACGACGGCCTCGGGCTTGGCCTTGGCCAGCAGGTCCTGCGTGATGCTGTAACCCGCGAACGCCGCGACACGCTGTGCGTGCTCCTCTTCCTGGCCCATGCTGGCCCAGACGTCGGTGTAGAGCACGTCCGCGCCTTCGACGGCCTTGGCCGGATCGGGCTCCAGCGTCAGATCGAGCGCCGGCACCTGCGTGCGAAGCCGCGTGACCTCCTCGTCCGTCAGGCCGAAGCCTCCCGGCGAGCAGGCGACGATCGGCAGGCCCTTGAGGCCGCAGCCGACGACGAGCGAGCGAAGAACGTTGTTCGCGTCGCCGAGGTAGCACACGCGCTTGCCGGTCGCGTTGCCGGAGAAGCAGTCACGAATCGTGAGCAGATCGGTGAGTGCCTGACACGGATGCGCCAGGTCGGACAGGCCGTTGATGACCGGGACGGTCGCGGTGGCAGCGAGGTTGTCGATCGTCTGGTGCCGCTTCACTCGGGCCATGATCACGTCGACCATGCCGCTCAGGACGGCCCCGACGTCGCCGGCGGGCTCACGCGTGTCGAGCCCGATCTCCGCCGGCTGCAGGTTGACCGCGTGCCCGCCGAGCTGGGTCATCGCCACCTCGAAGCTCACCCGCGTCCGCAGGCTCGGCCTCTCGAACACCATGGCCATCGACTGCCCTTCGAGCTGGTGTCTGTGGAAGTCGAGCCCATCCCGCAACCGCCCCGCCACATCGAGCACCTCGAAGACGAAGTCGGTTCCGTAGTCGGAGAGTTGGAGGAGGTGGGAATGCACGGCGAGTAGTTGCTGGTGATTCTGTGACTCGTGAACTGGGGTCAGAGACGTCGGTGCTCGGGAGCAGGCTTCGAGTGCTGGCGGCTTTCAACCAAGTTACGAGTCACCAGTCGACGAGTTCACAGCGTGATCTCCGTCCCGATCCCGTCGGCGGTGTAGATCTCCAGCAGCAACGCGTGGGGTGTTCGACCGTCGATGATGTGGGCTTTTTCGGCTCCGCCGCGAAGGGCTTGGAGGCAGGCGTCGACCTTGGGCAGCATGCCGCCGGCGATGACGCCCTCCTGGATCAGCTCGTCAATGCCGGCGGCAGTGACGGAGCTGATGCGCGTGGCCGGGTCGTCGACGTCGCGGCGAATGCCGTGCGTGTCGCTGACGACGACAAGCTTGTCCGCCCGCATGGCCGCTGCGATGGCACCGGCGGCGGTGTCGGCGTTGACGTTGAGCTTCTGACCGGTGTCGGCATCGATGCCGATCGTGCTGATGACCGGAATCGCGTCGGCCTGGACGAGCAGCTGGAGCATGCGCCGGTTGACGTTCGTCGCCTGCCCGACGTGGCCGAGGTCCTGACCCTCGTCGCCGGTGACGCGCTGGGCGTACAGGACGTTGCTGCCGAGGCTCGTCAGGCCCATCGACTCGCAGCCCTGGCTTCGGATGAAGTGGACGATGAAGGGATTGATCTGCCCGCACAGCACCTGCTCGGCAATGCCCAGCGTCGCGTCGTCGGTGTACCGGCGGCCCTCGACGAAGCGCGGCTCGATGCCGGCCTCGCCCATCGCGGCGTTGATGGCTTTGCCTCCGCCGTGGACGATGACGGGCTGCATGCCGACGTAGTTCATGAAGACGACGTCGGTGAGGAGGCGTGCCAGCGCCGCCTCGTCGTCCATGATCGAGCCGCCGACCTTGACGACGACGGTCTTGTCGTGGAACCGCTGGATATAGCCGAGCGCCTCAAGCAGCACCGCTGCCTTGCTGCTGGCAGCGGCGAGGGGGTCGGAAGATGACGCGTCCGCGGTCAAGCCGAGAGGGTAGACCAGGTTGGCTCCCTCCGTCATCCCGAGCGCAGCCGAGGGACCTCGCAGCGGCTCTGCGACGACGAGCAGACGAGGTCCTTCGACTCGCTGCGCTCGCTCAGGATGACGGAGTTGCGGCACGTCGGTTGATTCGCGGCAAGCGCCTGCCACACTCGTCGTATGCTCAAGCTCAGTGGCTTTGCCGACGAAATCGGACCCGACCTCGACGATCAGATCCGCGTCTGCCGTGAGACGGGCGTGACGCACCTGGAGTTGCGGAGCGTCGGCGGTGAGAACGTGCTGGCGTTCACGCCGGAACGTCGCAAAGAGATCATGGCCAAGCTGAAGGACAACGGCCTGGGCGTCGTCAGCATCGGCAGCCCGTGCGGCAAAAAGCCGGCCACCAATGACGAGGCCTCGCTGCTGGAGATGTTCAAGATCGCCCACGAGGCGGCGGTCGATTTCGAGGCGCCGCTGATCCGCGTCTTCAGCTTCTACCCGCACGGCGGCGAAGGGGCCGGGCCGGTGGAGGCGATCCGCGACAAGGCGATCGAACTGCTGGCCAAGCAGGCCGAGATGCTCGAAGGCAGCGACGTCGTGATGGTCCACGAGAACGAGAAAGGCATCTTCGGCGATACTGGCCAGCGGTGCCTGGACCTCATGCAGAGCGTCGACTCGCCCAAGCTTCGCTCGGCCTTCGACTTCGCCAACTTCGTCCAGGTCGGCGACGACCCGGCGGACAACTGGCCGCTGCTCAAGCCGTACACGGCCCACATTCACATCAAGGACGCCAAAGCCGGCAGCGGCGAGGTCGTGCCGGCTGGCGAGGGTGACGGCTCGATCGGGGCGATCCTGAAGGACGCCTACGCGTCGGGCTACAGGGGCTTTGTCAGCATGGAGCCGCACCTCAAAGTCGCCGGCCACAGCCACGGCGAGACGGGGCCCGAGCTGTGGAAGACGGCCGTCGAGGCACTCCGCAAGGTCTGCCGCGAGCAGGACATCCCGCTGGCGAGCTGAGTCGTTAGGCTTTCCCGATGGCCGGGCGGTACCAGTTTGTCGAAGTCCCACCGCCAGAGGTGTCGTGGGTGGCGCTGGGCCCGAGTGGCCTCGACGACGACGAGGGGCCGAAGGTGCCCAACCGGCACGTCGGCGTGGGCGAGCGCGTGAACCGCGGCGTGGCCGTCCTACCTGGTGGGACTGGAGCCGTGACGGCGCGAACGGACGCGGAAGGTCGGCGCATCTGGACGGTGCCGGTGATGACGGATGACGACGCCGAGCAGTCGGCGACGCCGATTCGCCCGCAGGTCGATCCGTCGACGGTCCGGCCGGAACAGCTTGATGAATGGCTCAAGCGTGTCGCCGACGCTGGCGTCAGGCCGGATCGCGTGAACTGCCCCGATCTCGTCGGCCAACTCGACGCGACGCGTGACAAGCCGATCGAAGCCGTCCTGTGCAGCTGCCTGGAGCCCGACCCGCTCTTGCCGCTGCAGTACGAGTGGGCGGCGTTGCATCCTCGGGCGTTTCGCGATGGGCTTCGCCTGCTGGCGTCGCTGTCGGGCGGGAAGTTCGTCTCCGTCGCGGTTGCAGCGGGCCGGCACAAGCAACTTGGCCGTCTGCTGCGGGACGCCGTCTCCAACGACCGCGTGGCCGAGCCGATCGCGGAGGCACCACGCGAGCCGACGGAGGACGAACAGATCGACGTCGAGCCGGTCGAGGTCGGACGAATCCGCATCGTGCCGGTGCTGAACGCGTATCCGCAGGGCGATCCGGTGCTGCTGACGTCGACGTTGACCGGTCGGCGGCTAAGGCCGGGCGACTTGCCGACGCGTGCGGGCGTGCTGGTCGTCGACGCCGTCGCGGCGGTGGCGATCGGGCAGGTCGTGCGCGGCGCTGGCGTCATCCGTCGTGAACCGATCGGCCTGCGCGATCACCGTCGCGACATCGGCGTGCTGGCGGAGGTCTGGAAGGGCTCGCGTCTGGCGGACGTACTGCTGTTCCTCGGCATGCTGCCAGGCGACCCGGAAAAGCCGGGCGACGACGCGACGCCCAAGTCGATGCCGAAGCTCGTCGCGGGCGACTTCCTGCGAGGGCGAACGATCCGACCCGAGTCGCTTGTCGGTGACGGCGAGTTGCTATTCCACCGGCTGTCGACCTCTGCCGACGATCTGCAGCCGACGCCCGAGCCTTGCATCCGCTGCGGCTGGTGCCTCGACATCTGCCCGACGTCGCTCAATCCGGCGGGTTTGCTGGATGTCGAGGCGGAACGCGGCAAGACGAGGCTTGCTCTCGCCGAGCGCTACGGCGCGGCCGCGTGCATCGGTTGCGGCTTGTGCGACCACGCGTGCCCCAGTGACCTCCCGCTCAAGGACATCGCTTTGAAGCTGCGTGGCGAGTTGCAGATCGCTCACCGCTTCGAGCACGACGAGGAGCACAAGCAACGTCCCATCGCGCGACCACGCGGGGCTCGGACGATCTTCTCCGTCCGCATGCCCGCGCCGAAGAAAAAGCCGAGCGACTAGAGCGTGAACAAGCGCGACAGATCGTTGTACGTGACGAAGATCACGAAGCAGCCCAGCGCTGCGAGACCGACCCAGAGCGCGCCCTCCTGCACGGCGCGGGATGGTGCCCGTCCACGAATCTTCTCCCACAGCAAGAACACCATGTGCCCGCCGTCGAGGATGGGGATGGGCAGGAAGTTCACCACCGCGAGGTTGGCCGACAGCATTGCGAGGAACCAGAGCAGCCAGTCGTAGCCGCGAGCGGCGACGATCGTCCCGAAGTGCAGAATGCCGACCGGACCGCTGAGGTTGCTGGCTGACACCGTGCGGTCGACGGTGACGCGGCGGAGCGTGAGGTAGAGGTTGGCGATCTGGTCGCGTGTCTCGAAGACGCCCCACCACATCGCCTGCAGCGGGTTCCACGTCTCACGCGTGGTCTCGACGTAGTTGCCGGCCTGCGGCGACAGCGCCGACACCGGGCCGGACCAGTCGACCGACGCGACCGCCGTGGTCGCTTCGTCGTCGAACGTGAGCGTTGCCGTCTGTTCACCGGCCGCGGTCGCGATGGTGAAGTCGACTTCGGTGTTGCCCTCCGCCAGCGCGTTGCGCATGAAGCGGCTGATCTCGTACCAGTTCGACACCGCCTCGCCACCGACGGCCACGATCGACGCCTCGGCCCCGTCGCCGACGATCTCGCGAACGCTCTCGACATCCGCCGCGGAGTCTTCGCGAACGGTCGTTGCCAGCCGCGTCGTCTCCAGCGCGTCGGTCAGATTCGCACCGAGTCCGTAGCGGACATTGCCGACCATCCGCGAGAAAAACCCGCCGCCGAGCGGCGTCAGCGGGAGGTCCTTTAGCGTCACCATCTCGCCGTCGCGTAGGACGTCGAACTCCACCTTGCGTCCGCCCGAGCCGGCGCGGTTGAGCCACTCGCCGAGCTCCTCGCGCGTCGGCCGATGCAGCAGGTCGCCGGTCTCGCCGACCCGCAGCGTCAGCAGCACGTCGCCGGGTCGCAGGACGTCCAGCCCTTCGCCCTCGCGACGACCGCCCGGAGCCGCCGGAGAGTCTGTGCCGATCGACAACACCTTCAGCAGCGGCCGAAGTCCGCCGAACTGCAGCGACGCGTCCGGCGTGTCACCGACGGGCGTCAGCAACGGCCAGACCTTCTCGATGCGGTCCATGCCGTCGGACTCGCGGACGACGAGCTTCACCGGCCGACCTTCGTCGCCCGCGCGATCGATCGCCGTCGCGTAGACCGGGTAGTCGCCCGGCTCGACCTCGGCGTTGTCGACCGACACCACCTGCTCGCCGGGCATCACCGCCCACGTGCCCGGCACGAACGTCGGCCTCGCACGCTCGATCGCCTCGGTCGCGTCATCGCTCGCCGGCAACGCCAGACTCGGCATCGGGAGCACGCCCACCTGCAGCATGCCCGTGGCCTCGCCGACTTCTGGCTGGACCTGGAGCGCCTCGACTGAGCCGTCGAGCCGTCGCACTTCCACATCAGCTGACGCGTCGCGTCCGAGCAGCGCGATGCCGAGGCGGATCTTCGAAAAGTCGTGGGCCGGCTTTCCGTCGATCGAGACGATCTCGTCACCCACCTGCAGCCCCGCCGTCTCCGCAGGCGAGCCCGGCTGGACCGAGCCGACACGCGAGGCCGTCGCCGAAAACCCGACAAGGCCCGAGTAAAGCACCGTGAACAGCACCGCCGCGAGGATGACGTTCATCACCACGCCCGCGGAGATGATCACCATCCGCTGGCCGACGGTCTTGGACTGATAGCTGTCGGGCTCGTGCCCGCCGTCCGGCACAGCCAGGTCCTCCTGACCCAGCATTTTCACATAGCCACCCAGCGGCAGCCAGTTCAACCGGTACTCCGTCGGCGAGATGTCCAGGTCCGGCTTCTCCGCGATCCGCTGCTTGTACTCCGGCCCACTCGTCCCGCGACGCAGCCCCAGCCCCTTGCGATAGCTGAAGATCGCATTGCCGAACCCGACAGCGAACTGTTCCACCCGCACGCCCGCCCACTTGGCGGCCAGAAAGTGCCCCAGCTCGTGCCAGAAGATAACGAACCCAAACCCGAAGGCCAGGAGCAGCAGATTGAGAATCGAAGCAACGTCCATGATCGCGTCAGAAGCAGGGTACGCGACAACCACGAGGATGTTGCATTCGGCACCGTCACCCTCACTCCGTCATCCCGAGCGCAGCCGAGGGACCTCGCCTGTTCCCGTGCACGACGTTCAAGCGAGGCCCTTCGACTCGCTTCGCTCGCTCAGGATGACGGAGGTGGCTTCCCGCGCTGCCGCGTCCGCTGCGAGCAGGTCGGAAAGCGACGTCGGTTCATCTGCCGGTGCCAACTCGACGCAGCGCGCCACGGTCTCCGTGATCCCGCCAAACGACAGCTCGCCTGCGAGGAACCGCTCGACCGCAACCTCGTTCGATGCGTTCAGCCATGCCGGCACGACGCCGCCGCGACGCACGGCCTGGCGACACAGGCCAAGTGCGCCGAAACGGCTCTCGTCCGGCGGCTCGAAGTCCAGACGCGTCGCCTGTCGCCAGTCCATCCGGCCGCACACGTCCGGGCCACGCTCCGGATGCGTCAGTGCGTAAGCGATCGGCAACCGCATGTCGACGGCCGAGACGTGGGCGATCGTCGACCCGTCGGCAAACTCGACCATCGAGTGCACCAAGCTCTGCGGATGGACCACCACCTCCACGTCGGTCTCGTCCATCGCGTAGAGGTGGACCGCCTCGATCAGTTCGAAGCCCTTGTTGAACAGCGTCGCCGAGTCGACAGTGATCTTGCCACCCATCGTCCACGTCGGATGTGCGAGTGCCTCTTCAACCGACGCGTTCCGCAGTCGCTCCGCAGGCCAGGCCGACGCATCGCGGAACGGTCCGCCGCTCGCGGTGAGGATGATCCGCCGGACATCTTCCCGCCGGCCGCACGCCATCGCCTGGAAGATGGCCGTGTGTTCCGAGTCGATCGGCACGATCTCCCCGCCAGCCTTGCGCACGCGATCCATGAGCAGCGTCCCGGCGACGACCAAGGACTCCTTGTTCGCCAGGCACAGCCGCTTGCCCGACTCCGCCGCGGCAAACGACGCCTCCAACCCTGCCGCCCCGACGATCGCGTGGACGACGATGTCGACGTCATCGCGACGGGCGATCTCGACCAGCGCATCAGGCCCGTCTTCCGATGTGACCGCCGTCGCTGCCTTCGGCCAGCGACGCGACTGCTCGTGCAGAAGGTCCTTGTTCCGCCCCGCCGTCATCGCGATGACGTCGAAGTCGAAGCCGTTGTGGTTGAGGTGGTCGATCGCGTCGAGGGTCTGCGTGCCGATGCTGCCGGTAGACCCGAGGATGGCGACGCGACGCGGCAAGACGAGCAACGCTACGATCCCCGCCTGCATCCGGCGGCCTGGCGGAATTGGCAGACGCGCTCGATTCAAAATCGAGTTCCGAAAGGAGTGAGGGTTCGAGTCCCTCGGCCGCTATCAGCGTTCACGAAGCAACGAACGCATTGCCCTTGTTGGAGCAGCACCCTCCGTCATCCCGAGCGCAGCCGAGGGACCTCGTCTGGTTCTCAGTAAGAGTTTCAGGCGAGGTCCATCGACTCGCTGCGCTCGCTCAGGATGACGGAAGAGAGGACCAATCCTCACTTGTGCGATTGGTCGTTCGCTACGGTCTTTCATGAGCGAAGCCGATGATCGCCTGCCGCAGCCGTTGACGAATTCGTGGACGCCGGTGTTGCCGCCGTTGGAGTTTGCGGCGTGGACGGAGACGCGGGAGACGCTGCATCTGCTCTGCCAGATCGTTGGCAAGGTCCGCATGGCCCTGACGCCGCGGCGGAATCACTGGTGGCACGTGCCGTTCTATGTGACGCCGCGCGGGCTGACGACGGGAACGCTCTACGCGCCGAACGATCCGCTCCTGTCGCTGGATATCGAGATCGATCTGCTCGAGCCGGGCATTGAGGTCCGAAACAACCGAGGCGGCATGTTCGATGTGGCAGCGCCGCTGGATCAGATGGACTGCAAGTGGATGTTCCGCGAGGTGACC
>JBCDKH010000159.1 GCA_038746835.1 Planctomycetota bacterium
CCGAGCGGGTTGGCCGGGTCGTAGCTGACGCCGACCTGACTGGCGAGATCGGTGCTGATGAAGCTGGTCGCTGCACCGGTATCCAGAAGGAATGAGCCCTCACCCTTGAGGCCGTTGTGGCACATCTGGACGGCCGGCGTCGTGTCGCCGGGTCCGCTGACGGGGCTTGGGCCGAGGAACGGGTTGTCGTTCAGCGTCGCAGGAATCGCCCCGGCCGCCTGAGACGGTTCGAGCGTGGTGAAGCGGCTGAAGTCGCCGTAGCTGAGGGCGACGGTCACGTCGGGCGTCGGGATGCCGGGGGCGAACGTCGACGCCTGGCCGTTGAAAGGCGTGCCCGGGTCGTAGACGAACGTCCGCATCTGAACGTCGAAGTTGTCATTCGAGTCGTCGTCGTCCAGCAGTGTCGCGAAGTTGTTCGTCGGCCTGGCGTCCATGACGACAACCTTGTTCTGCATCGCGGGCATGCCGATGACGTTCAGGTCGCCTGTGATCGGATTACCGCCTGCACCGATCGGTCCGATCTGCGGACGAATCGGGCCGAAGGACTCGTCGTAGAGCGTGGTGAAGTTGGCCGGATTCGACAGGTCGGCAACGCGTTGCGGATCGCCGGTGAGCCCGCCGTCGACGGCACCCCAGTTGTCGCCGATTCGAAGCTGCAGCGGCTCGCCGACGTTGAACGGAACGATGCCGCTGGGTGAGGCATCGCCGAACACGACTGTTTCGCCGTTGACGGTCTGGCGTTGGATGCCGAGCTCGTTGGCGATGTTCTCGCTGACGACGACGCCGCTGGCACCGGTGTCGAAGAAGCCCTGAGCGAAGATCGTCTCACCGCCGAAGATGTCGTTGCCCGTCAGCGGCGTATTCGGCGTGGCGGCGCGGGCGACGGCGAAGTTGATCCGCGGCTGATCCACCGCGGCCGAGCGGACCGAGAAGTCGAAGCCCGACGCAACGCCCGACGACGCGAGCACGATCCCCGGGAGCAGCAAACGCATCCGCACATTCTCGCCCGGACCCCCGTAGATGCAAGAACTCAGCCCGCTTTGGCAAGTGCTGATTCGGCATCAGGCTCGATGCGGAACATCTTGTCGAGCTTGACGAGCTTGAGCAGCTGCTCGAGCCGTGGGTTCAGGCCGCACAGGACCGTCTCGCCGCCCTTCTTCTTGGTCGATTTTCGGGCAGAGAGCAACGCTCCGACCATGCTGGAGCTGATGTACTCGACCTTCGCGAGGTCGAGGATGATGCGAGCGCGAGAGGCTTTTACGAGGGCTGCGACTCGCTCCGAGAGGGTGTCGATCTTCGACTGGTCCATCATCGCCGGCTCGAGCGGGCGAAGGACGATCCAGTCGCCGTGAGGCTCGGCTTCTGCGAAATCGTCGCTGAGGGGTGCGTCGGGCACGGGGGACGCTAGGGGCTTGGGGTGTGCGTGGTGGCTCGCTGGCGCTCGCGGCTAAGCGGTGGGTGGGTCGATGTCGGTCAGTTTGGCGACGACGAGGGTGATGTCGTCTTCCTGCTTGCCACCGGTGAAGGCTTCGACCGCGTCGTGAATTGCAGTCGCGATCTCGTCCGCGGACGACTGAGCGTGTTGTCGGATGATGTCGTGGAGCGGTTCCTTGCCCCACTGGACGCCGCTCGAGTCGGCCGCTTCCCAAATGCCGTCGGTGCCGAGGAGGATGATCGTGCCGGGCGCGAGCGGCCCTTCCTCGTGCTCGTCGTACTCCGTGCCGTCGACGACGCCCAGCGGAAAGGAGCCGCCCTCGGGCTCGGTGAAGGTGTCGGCCTCCGGGTCATAAAGCAGCGGCGAGTCGTGGCCCGCGCTGGCCCGGCGAAGCGTTCGCGTCACCGGGTCGAGCACGACGAGCGCCATCGTCATGAACTTGGTCCCACCCGTGTCGGGAACGAGCAAGTCGTTGACGTGCGTGAGCAGATCGCCGGTCGAGCCCGAGATGCGCGAGCGGCTTCGCAGTGCCGCACGAGCCGTCGTCATTAGCAACGCCGCCGCGATGCCGTGGCCCATGACGTCACCGAGCGCGACGACGAGGTCTTCCTTACCGGTCTTTGGATTGTGGACGGTTTCGATGAAGTCGAAATAGTCGCCGCCAGTCTCGTCGCAGTAGACGCTCTTGCCGGCGACATCGAGGCCCGGGACTTCGGGCGGATCGCTGGGAAGGAGGTTTTGCTGGACTTCCATCGCGACCTCGATGCCCTGCCGCAGCCGCAGGCCGTCGATGAGGTTCTGCCGCATCGTGTCGAGCGAACTGCCGAGCGTGACCAACTCGCGAGCGCCACGGCCCGAGACCGGCGTGTCGAGATCACCGCCGCCGATGCGACCGACCTGTTGCTCGATGTCGAGGATCGGCCGAACCGCTCGGCGCCCGAGGAGGAGTCCGCCGAGGAGCGCGAACGCGACGAGGAGCAGTCCGGCGAGCAGCGTGAATCGCCGCGCCGCCGTCACGCCGCCAAGAAAGTCGGCGTCCGGCAGGACTGTCACGATCCGCCACGGCAAATCGAGTCCGCCATCGAACGGCACGATCTCGACGCGCGATCGGCCAAGACTCGGAACATCGACGCTGGTGTACGCAAAGCCGTCCGAAAGCACCGCCGCCACGGCGCGAACGCGTGGGTCCTGGGCGTCGGCAGCGGCGAGTTGCGTGCCGTCGGCGGTGACGACGCGATCCTCGCCACCGGTGCCGACGAGGTTGCCCTCGACATCGACCACGAACGCGACGCCTTGTCCGAGGTCGAGGCTGCGGAGAAACCGCGAGACATCGCCGAGCGAGAGGCCCGCATCGATCACGCCGATGAGTGCGCCATCGTCGCCGGTGACCGGTTCGCCGTAGCCCAGGCCCAGAACCGACTGCCCACCCTCGGCCTGCCAGCTGAAGAGTTCGCTGAAGCCGGGCCCTTCGCGCTCGATGGCCGCGGTGTACCAAGGACGCTCGCGTGGGTCGTACGTGTCGAAGCTCTGACGCGTCTCGTCGGTGAGATTACCGTCGGCGTCGAGGCGCGTTTCCAAGATGGACGGTGCGTCGGGATCGTGCTTGAGCGCGAACTCCAGGTACTCCGGCCCGCCGCCGGCTCCGTCGCCGTCCGGGTAGCGGATGACCCACACCGCCCGGCCGTCGCTCGTGCCGAACGTGATGTAGCCGAGATCGTCGAAGGCAAGCACCTGCGCCCGCAACACGGACCGCCAAGAGGCGAGATCGTCCACGTCGAGCTGCCCGGTTCGGACGAGGGTGGTTGTGACGTCGTTGACCTGTCCAGGCAGCGTCGCCAAGCCGTCGAGGCGGACGGAAATCAGCTCAGCGGCCCGGTCGGCGACCTCGCGGGCGACCGACTCGGCACTCCGCTCACCCTGCACCCACGCGAGGACCGCCATCGTCAGCACCGCCACGAGCACCGGCCCGGCGATCAGCATCGGGCCAAGCACACGCAGAGACCATCCGCTCCGGCCTAGAGGTTGGACGTCCTGTGACGACACGATCGCCCCCTGTTGTACCCGATCAGCCGACAGTCGCGAGACAGCGGTCGATCCTCGCCAGCGTCTCGTCCCTGCCGAGGAAGCTCAGCGTGTCGAAAATCGGCGGACTCACTGGCCCGCCGGCGATCGCGACACGCGCCGGCTGCGCCACCTTGCCGAGGCCGGCACCGCGTTCCTCGCACAGCTGCTTGATCGTGGATTCGAGCGACGCGACGGACCAGTCGTCCAGATCGGCCAGCGTCTGCCGCAGGGCTGTGAGGTGTTCCAGACCCGACGGATCGCCCTTCTTCAGGTGCTTTTCGACCGCCTTGTCGTCGTACCCGGTCGGTGCGTCGCGGAACAGGCGAGTCTTGACGTCGACCTCGGCAAAGACGTGGAAACCCTCACACATCCGCAGCAGCCGCAGCAAGTCGTCGTCTGAAACGCCTTCGAGGTGGTTGTTCGGATTCGCCTCGACGTAGTCCTTCAGGCCGGCCAGCAGTCGGTCTTCACCGGCCTCGGCGACGGCTTCGGTGTTGAAGTTGGTCAGCTTCTTGTAGTCGAACTTCGCGTTGGCCTTGCCGACGCGGTCGAGGCTGAACTCCTTGACGAGCTCGTCCATGCTGAGGCGCTCGCGATCGTCGCCGGTGCTCCAGCCGAGCAGTGCCATGAAGTTGTTGAGGACCTCGGGCAAATAGCCGAGGCGGCGGAAGTCATCGACGCTGATCTGCGGGAGGTCGGCTTCGGTGAGCCCGACGTGGGGGAGGAGGACGAGGTGGTCGGAGGGGTCGAGTTGGGCGGTTTTGGAGCCGAGCCAGTCATCGAGTTTCTGTCGATCGAAGCCGGAATCCGCGGCTTGCGCCGCGGCGTCGGGGTTTTGCTTGAACGCCTCTTTGATGAGCTTGTCGCGGTCGCGCTTGCCCATCTTTGAGCCGTCCGTCTTGAGAATGACGGGTAGATGGGCGAAGGCCGGACGGTCGTAGCCGAGGGCGTCCATCAGGGCGATGTGCTGACACGTGTTGAGCAGGTGCTCCTGGCCTCGCAGGACGTGCGTGATGCCCATCGCGTTGTCGTCAACCACGACCGCGAAGTGGTACGTCGGCATGCCGTCGGCCTTGCGGATAACGAAGTCCTGCGCCTGGTTCCCCGGCAAGCCCTGCTTCGGGCCGAGCACCTGGTCGTCGAAGAAGTAGTCGCGGCCCGCATCCATCTTGAACCGCAGCACCGGCTGACGCCCCTCGTCCTTGAACTTCGCGATCTGCTCGTCCGTGTAGCTCGGCCGGCGGTACATGTACGGCCGCTTCGCCGCCTGGGCCTGCTTGCGCTGGTTGTCGAGTTCCTCGCGGCTCTCCCACGCCTCGTACGCCAGGTCGCGGGCGATCAGGTCGTCGAACAGGCCGTTGTAGACGTCCGTCCGCTTCGACTGAAACATCGGGTCGTCGGCGTTGTCCCAGTCGAGGCCGAGCCAGGTCAGGTCGCGCAGCACGCCGTCTACGGCCGCCTCCGTCGAGCGGGCCTGGTCGGTGTCTTCGATCCGTAGCAGATACCGCCCGCCGTGGTGACGGGCGAGCAGCCAGTTGAAGAGTGCGGTCCTCGCTCCGCCGACGTGCAGGTAGCCGGTCGGTGACGGGGCGAAACGGGTGACGACGTCAGGCATGCCCTACTTGTAGGGTGGGCCCGGGCCCACCATCGTGGTTTGCAAAGGTGGGCCCGGGCCCGCTCTACTTGACCCACCGCGCCCGAAGATGACTGATCGGCCCCGTCAATAGAAACACGATCCCGACGAGGCCCAGCGTGTAGCGATGCGCGACCACCAGCGCAAGAAGCACGGCGACGATCGTCACCAGCCGGCCGATCCCCTTGCTGCCGCGGGCGAGCCGATTCACGAAGTGCGGGTAGCGGACGTTCGACACCATCAGCAGCGCGCTCGCCGCGAGCACCGGCGGGATCAGGATCGTCGCCGCGATGCCGAGACCCGACAGCACGCTCGTCGGAAGCAGGTTCGTCTCGTCCTGGGCCTCGATCATGAGGTCCTGCTGCATAAGAACCAGACCGAGCACGACGCCGGCGGCTCCGGGTGACGGCAGGCCGAGGAAGCTGCGGTGGTTCTCCTCGCCGTGCTCGTTGGAGACGTTGAACCGTGCCAGCCGTACCAGCGCACAGGCGACGTAGAGCCCGCCGACCGCCCAGACGAGCCGGCCGACCACCAGCGGCACTTCGACGCCTTCAAACTTGAACGTCTGCAGCGCGATGACCGCCGGTGCTGCACCAAAGCTGATCGCGTCGGCCAGGCTGTCGAGCTGTCCGCCGAAGTCCGTCGTGTGCCGCGCGAACCGCGCCAGCCGACCATCCAGTGCGTCGCAGACCATCGCCAGCCCGATCAGGTAGACAGCGATGATGAACCGATTGTCGAACAGCGCGCTGGCGATCGGGTCGCTCTGCACCTCGCCGAGCGTGACGACGTAGATCGCGCCGAAGCCGCACAGCGCATTGCCCAGCGTGGCCAGCGACGGCAGCATCTGCACGCTGCGGATGTACGCGCGACGACCGCCGCGCTTCACCCGGCGACGTCGGCGTTCACGCTCGCGCGAGGACCGGCGGACGTCAATGCCGGGCAGGTTGTTCATCGAACCGCTCAAGTGTGCAGCCTAGCTATCGGTGCCGTCCGTTGTGTGCCGCACCACCGCCAACACATCCGCCCCGCCACGGACCTTTTGCCCTGGCTCGACGCGGATGTCCGGCGCGAGTCGCCTGGGAATCGTCAGCTCCGTCCGGCTGCCGAACTTGATCATGCCGATGCGATCCCCGCGCTCGACGCGGTCGCCGACTTGTTTGGTGCTGACGATGCGTCTGGCGATCAGGCCGACGATCTGCTTGACGACCGCCACGGGTGTGCCGGCATCCTCAAGAACGATCGTGTTGCTCTCGTTGTGCTCGCTGGCGTGGTTGTGGTCGAGGGCGTTGATGAACTTGCCCTTCTTGTACGTCACGTCGCGCACGGTGCCGTCGCACGGGCTGCGATTGACGTGGACGTTGAAGACGCTGAGAAAAATGCCGACGCGGATCGCCGGCTCCTTCAGGACGGGACACGTCGCGAGCTCCGTCACGTCGCTCACCTTGCCGTCGGCGGGCGACACGTAGCTGGTCGTCCCCGCCTCCACTGCCGGCAAAGGCCGCTCGGGGTCCCGAAAAAACGCGATCAGCCAGACGAAGACCGGCACGGTCAGCAGCAGCCCGAGCCACCAGACGCCGAGCCACGCTAGCAACGCTGCGATGCCTGCGAGGACGAGTGTGCCGATGACGATTTCCCACAATCCGTGTCGCGTAACGAGCATCGTGCGAGGCTACGCGTTGACGCGGCGTCGTGCAGGCGTATCGTGCCCGTCCGCCGACACCCCGGCGGCCGTCGCCCACATGGCGGAATTGGCAGACGCGCTGTCTTCAGGTGGCAGTGTCTTCGGACGTGCAGGTTCGAGTCCTGCTGTGGGCACTACGGCTCTTGCTCCATCGCACCACGCAACACTGCGACGACCGCCTCGGCCGTCGCGCGGGGCGAGGTGTTCGTACAGCCGACAGCGATGTCCGCGTACGCCTCGTACAACGGCGATCGCTCGGCGTGCAGGTCCGCGTAGGTCATGCCCGGCCGGATGATCACGCCGCGACGCACGAGGTCGCCCGCACGCTCGGCCAGCTCTTCGACGTCGCCCTCGAGGTAGACGATCGACGCGATCTCCGTCAGCCGGCACATCGCGGGCGTCGAGTAGACGATGCTCCCACCCGTTGCGATCACACGCCCCTCACAATCGAGCCCGACGGCCAAGGCTTCCTCGCGCTTTCGCAGTCCCGCGAAACCCTCCGCCTCGTTGATCGCCTGCAGCGTCATCCCGGCCTGGCGTTCGATCTCGTGGTCGAGGTCGAAAAACGACCAGCCAAGCCGCTCGGCCAAGAGACGCCCGACGGTGGTCTTGCCACAGCCGGGCATGCCCACCAGCGCGAGATTCGGCTTATCCAGTCCCAAGGAACTCACGACGCACTCGCCATCGCTTCGGCGCCCGGCAGGCGGTACAGCTCGCCGAACTCGCGGTACCACGCGACGAACCGGCTCAGCCCCTCGTCCAGCGACACCGACGGCTCATACCCCAGCTCGTCCCGCGCCAGACTGACATCCGCAAACGTCCGATCGACGTCGCCCGGCTGCCTCGGCTGCTTGTCCAGCACAGCCTTCTTGCCGACCGCTCGTTCGAGGCCTTCGACCAGCTCCGTCAGCGACGTCGGCGACGAGTTGCCCAGGTTGTAGACGCGGTACCCGTACTTCGGAATGTGGTGCAGGCTCGCGACGATGCCGCTCACCGTGTCGTCGACGAACGTGTAGTCCCGGCTGGTCGACCCGTCGCCGAAGAACGGCACCGGCTCGCCGCGATCGATCAGCCGCGTGAACTTGTGGATCGCCAGGTCCGGCCGCTGCCGGGGCCCGTAGACCGTGAAAAACCGCAGGCACGCGATCGGCAGCTGGTACAGGTGGTGGAACGTGTAGCAGATCAGCTCGCCCGCCCGCTTCGTCGCCGCGTACGGGCTCACCGGCTGGGCGACGTTGTCCTCTTCGCGGAACGGCACGCGCTTCAGGTTGCCGTACACGCTCGACGAGCTGGCAAACGCGAACCGCCCCACGCCGTGCTGCCGGGCGGCTTCGAGCAGGTGCGTCGTCCCCACCACGTTCACCCGCGCGTAGTACGCCGGCCTTTCGATGCTCGGCCGAACCCCCGCCATCGCCGCCAGGTGCAGGATCGCGTCGGGCTTGACCGTCCGCACCAGCCGATCGATGTCCGGCCCGTGCTCGATGTCGATCTCCTCGACGTCGATCCGCTCGCGGAACTTGTCCGAGACGGTCTTGAGGTTCGTCTCCTTCCACGCCCGGTCGTAGAAGTCGCAAAAGTTGTCGACCCCCACGACGCGGTGCCCTTCCGCGAGCAGCCGCTCAGCCGCATGGCTCCCGATGAACCCCGCCGCCCCGGTCACCAGCACCGTCGACCCCGGCGGCAGCTGGCCCTTCCGCACGATCGAAGCTCCGTCTTCTCGTGTCTGTTGCGTCACCCCGTCATCGTCCCCCACGAACGGCCATCTTTCAAGGGACACCGCAACGAACGACAAACAGAGTCTCCGGCTGAACCAAGCTGGTGCCACTGCATCCTTGCAGTGGTTGGCCCGGAACACTGCAA
>JBCDKH010000160.1 GCA_038746835.1 Planctomycetota bacterium
GCGCCTTCGTGCATGAAGACGGTCGCGTTGTCGTACGGCGTGGTGACGCGGACGGTCGAGCAGTGGGCGGTGACGAAGTCGTCCCGCTCGCCCAGGTTGAGCAGCATGCCGTAGATGCCCTTCTTGGCGGACGGGCCCGGGTAGAGGTTGTAGCTGAAGAGCTCGTGGAGCTCCTCGCGTCGGTTGTGAACGACGATCTGCTTGCCCTCGAAGTGCGTGTGGCGGAACGGCGGGGCGACGTAGACGATCGCCTCGTGCCAGTACTTGTCGCCCATCGCCATGATCTCCTCGACCGGCACGATGCCCTGCAGCATCGCCAGGCCCAGCGCGAAGAAGCCGGCGTTGGCCGGGGCGATGGCGATGCCCGGCAGCGTGTGATCGAGCTGACCAGCGTTGAAGAACAGGACGGCCAGATCCTGCGTCTTGAGCCACTCGAACGTCTCCTGACGGACAGGCTCGAAGGGCTGGTCGAACCGCTGTTCGTACGTCGGCTTGTCGGTCTGGCCCTGGTCGCCGATGACCATGCATTCGGCATCACGGCGGCGCATGTACGGCTCGACGTAGTTGGCCGAGACGCCGTTCTTGACGCGGCAGACCTTCAGCTCTTCTACCTCGCCCCGGCCGGGTACGTCGTACGCGACGGTGAAGTAGCCGTCGGGCGAGACCTTGTCGGCCGGCACGGAGGCCTGGACGAGTTCCTCAACCGACGATGCGAACATCACCGATGGTGCGGCCTTGAGGATGTTCTGCGCGGAGTCGCTGAGCGAGATTTTGGACAGGACGTCGTCGACCGTGATGGTCTTGGCAGGCTTGAGATGAGAGGTGTCAGTGGTCATAGCAGTCGCTCCGTCGTTGGGGTGTTGGGAACGCGAGCAAGTCGTATAAATAAATGTCCTGCTGCTGCCAAGTGCCACACCCCGGGCGATCTGCCACAGTGACGCGATGCCACACCCCACGGACCCATCAACACGCGCTCAAATGACCGGCAGCTGCAGAACCTCACGCAGTTCGTCCAGCGCCGCTTCCGACTCGTGATACAGCCGCACGTCGGCGAGGTCAGCGGGTGTGAGATGGTCGCGGTAGTGGCGATTTACCCAGTCGACGAGCGTCTCGTGCAGCTGCGGCGTCCAGAAGACGTTGCCCCGCACGGCCGCCCGCTCTTCGTCGCTGAGCACGACCCGCAACCGCAAACACGCCGGCCCGCCTCCGTTTTTCATGCTCTGCCGAACGTCGACTCGGATGGCCTGCGTGATTGGATTGTCCTCCCGCAGAATCCGCTCGATGGCGGCTTTGGCGGCGGGGACTTCGTCGCACTCGGCGGGGTATATGAGAGCCTTTGCCGAAGCCGCTGCACTGAGTTCGACAAGCTGCGAATTGAAAAGGTAGGACCGCACCGCGTCGGTGAGCGGGAGCTCGTCCTCGCTGATAACGATGAGATGCGAATCGCGATCGAGAACAGACACTCGCCGCGTGCCGATTGTGACGATCTCTGCAATTGCGTCGTGAGCCGCAAACGCCGCTTCGTGGGCTAAGAGGACGAACTCCGATCCGACACAGATGACGTCATTATGGAAAACGCCGGACGCGATCGCTTGTGCTGACTGCCGAACAAAAACTGTCGAATCAGGCTCTAGCCCATGCTGTTCTGCGATCGCCTTCGACGCCTCTTTGACCTGACGCGGAAAGAACCGGCTCGTCGCTGAGGTCGAAGAGTGGTCAGCAGAAGCTCGTCCGAAGGCGAAAAGCGAGATTCCACAGTCGTGATGCCACCTGGCAAGCCGTGTGTGGTTCGCGGCACCCTCGTCGGGTAGCGTCGACGGCAGTGGAGGATGCACTTCAAAAAACTCCTCGTCCTCGAACAAGTGCTGAAAGACGCGGAGTCGCTCGAGTGATTCGAGCGCTCTGTGCCGCTGGCTCGAGAGATTCGCAATGGTGATATGGACGCGGTCGTCGCCGGTGTCGTTCGAACACGACACCGTCGCGGCGTTGGCGGCCCACATGGCTGATGCGCTCGACGCGATCGCCAGGTTCCGCCGACCCTCGTCGCCGGCTTTGGCGGCGTTTTCGAGCAGTTCCGCCGGGTCGCTGCCGTAGCCGCACGACCGCAGATACCCCAGATGCGGCCGGCGCTGTGGTGGCAGGACGGCCTGCGGGACGCCAAGCTCAGCAAGCAGCTTCATCTTCGCCAGCCCCTCCAACGCCGCCGCCTTGGGCGAGCTGACGTGGTCCTTCGATGCCATCGACGCCAGGTTCCCGCTGCCGAGGCCGGCATAGTTGTGCGTCGGGCCGACCAGGCCGTCGAAGTTGTACTCGCGGTACGTCATTCGGCTTCCAAGCTGGCGACGGGCGTCATGCAGTAGTCGATCGCCGTCGCGCCGGCTGGGCGGAAGTTGCCGCTGCGTCCGACGCCGCCGAATGGGAGGGCGCCGCTCGCTCCAGTCAGGGGACGGTTCCAGTTGATGCAGCCAGCGTCGACGCTCGAGGCGAACCGCTCGTAGTCGTCACGCTCTCGACAAACGATGCCAGCGGCGAGCCCAAACCGCGTTCGCTTGGCTTCTCGAATTGCGTCTTCCAACGAGTCGACACGAATCAGCTGAAGCAGCGGACCGAAGACTTCCTCGTCGGGTGCGTCGATCCCCGTGACGTCGAGAAGTCCTGGAGAAACGACGGTTCTCGGACGCCGAAGCGGGAGCTTCGGGTTCTGCGTCGGGTCTGGCTCAGAACCCGAAGCTTCCGCTTCGGCGTCGAGACTGCATGTGACGAGCGACGTCGCGCCCGCATCGAGAAGTGCGCGTTGTGCTGCCAGCACCGAACGTGCTGCTTCCTCGGAAATGAGCGGTCCGACGAGGGGCTCTGGGCTGTCACCAGGGCGTCCGACACGAATCTGCTTGATGCCCGCTGCAAGTCGGTCGAGCAAGTCAGGTGGTGCCGCATTCGTCACGATGAGACGCCGGGCACACGTGCACCGCTGTCCGGACGAGATGAAGGCTGACTGGAGGACAAGGTCGATCGCTTCGTCAACGTCGCGTGGGTGGTGGGGATCGTGGACGACGATCGGGCTGTTGCCGCCGAGTTCGAGGGCGAGGATTTGGTCGTAGCGGAGGCGTTTGCTGATCGCCTCGCCCGCCGCCTCGCTGCCGGTGAAGAGGACGCCGTCGACGTCGCTGTCCACGAGCGCCTCGCCAGTCTCCCGGCCGCCTTGGACGATCTGAAGCACGTTGCTGGGCACGCCTGCTTCGTGGAACAGTGACGCAAGTCGCTCGCCGCAGGCCGGCGTGTGATCGCTCGGTTTGAAGACGACGGCGTTTCCCGCAAGCAAAGCCGGCACGATGTGGCCGTTGGGCAGGTGCATCGGGAAGTTGAACGGCCCGAAGACCGCGAGCACGCCGATCGGCTTGAACCGCAGCCGAGCCTTCACACCTGGTGAGACGTCGAAGACTTCCTGCTGTCGTTTCTGCCACTGAGTGATTGTGCTGGCAACCTTGCCCGGCAAGAGCTTCACCTCGCCGGCGGCGTCAGACGGCATCTTGCCGGCTTCGGTGGTCACCAGAGCCGCCAGCTCGTCGGCGTGTTGTTTTGCAAGCTCGGCGAACCGTTGCAAGACGGCGATCCGATGATCCGGACCCGCGGCGATCCACGTCGCCAGGCCATCACGCGCGATTGCGACGGCGTTGCGGACGTCATCGCGGTCCGTGACACTGCCTGACCAGACGACCTCGCCGGTGGCAGGGTTGTGCGAAGTCAGACGCATCGGAGATGAGGGTAGCGAAACGCCAGAAGTTGCCGCGAGCCTTCGGCTTGTTCAGTAGCCCCGGCGGGATTCGAACCCGCACTGGAACGATTTTAAGTCGTCTGCCTCTGCCGTTGGGCTACGGGGCCGGTGGGCGCGATGCTACCGCGCGAGTTCCACGCTGCGGGTCTCGCGGAGGACCGTCACCTTGATTTCGCCGGGGAAGTTGACGTTGTCGGCGATGGCCTTGGCGATGTCACGCGCGAGCTTCGCACTGCCGCCGTCGTCGACGGCCTTGGCGTCGGCGATGACGCGGATCTCGCGGCCAGCGTGAATCGCGTACGCCTGCCGAACGCCCTTGAAGTCGGCCGCCAGCTTCTCGAGGTCTTTGAGCCGCTTGACGTACCGCTCCAGCGATTCGCGACGTGCACCGGGCCTGCTCGCACTGATCGTGTCTGCGGCCATGATGATCGGCGTCAGCGGCGTCGTCGCTGGCACGTCGCCGTGGTGAGCGGCCGCGGCGTTGACGACGGCCTCGGGCTCGCCGAGTTTTCTCAGCAAGGCCGCACCGAGCTCCGCGTGCGAGCCTTCCGACTCGTGATCGAACGCCTTGCCGATGTCGTGCAGCAAGCCGGCCCGACGTGCGAGCGTTCCGTCGAGGCCGAGCTCGTCCGCCATGACCTGTGCGAGGTGGGCGACTTCCAGGCTGTGCTTCAAGACGTTCTGCCCGTAGCTCGTGCGGAAGTGCAGTCGGCCCAGCAGCGGATAGAGCTGCCGCGGGATGCTGATCGCGTGGCCGTTGTGGGCGGCCTGGTTGCCGAGGTCGATGAGCTGCTCGTCCATCTCGGTCGTCGCTTCGTGGACGACTTCCTCGATTCGGCCCGGGTGGATGCGGCCGTCGCCGACGAGCTTCTCGAGGCTCACGCGCGCGATCTCGCGTCGCACCGGGTCGAAGCATGACAGTCCCACGACGCCCGGCGTGTCGTCGATGATCACGTCCACGCCTGTCGCCTTCTCGAACGATCGAATGTTCCGGCCCTCACGGCCGATGACGCGACCTTTCATCGCGTCGTCGGCGAGCTGGATCGTGCTGACCGTGTGGTCGGCCGTCTGCTCGGCGGCGTACTTCTGGATGGCCTCGAGCAGGATCGTCGTCGACTTGGTCTTGGCCTCGTCCTGAGCCTGTTCGAGGCTTTTGCGGATCATCTCGCCGGCTTCGGTCTGGCAGTCCTCGCTGATCTGCTTGAGGAACATCTCACGAGCGTCGGCCTCGGTGAGTTTGCTGATGCGTTCGAGCTGGCGCTTGCTTTCGCACCGCTCGTCGACCAGCTCCATCCGGATGGCTTTGACCTCTTGCTCGACGTCGCGGATTTCCTCTTCCTGCTGCTTCAGCTGCTCGTCGCGACGTTCGAGTGTTTCGACCTTCTGGTCGAGTTCGTGGGCCCGGCGATCCAGGGTGAGCTCGCGTGCAGCAGCAGCACGCTCGGCTTTGGCGGCGTCGAGCTCAGCACGGTTGTGAACCTCTTCGGCCTCGTCACGGAGCTTGAGCGACTCCTGCTTGGCTTCGAGTTCGATCTGCTTGGCGTTGTTTTCGGCGCGGGTCGTGGCCTGGGCGATGATTCCGTCGGCTTCGCGGCGGGCCAGTTCGGTCAGACGGCGACCCAGGATTCTCGAGGCGACCAGCAGCCCGATCGTTCCGATCAGTCCACCGACGCCTAGGCCGATGATGAAGTAGAGCATGGCGACCTTCCCAAATCTCCCGCGATGGACGCACTTGTGGCGCGTGTCGCGGACGGATCAAGGGTCGGTGTCGTGCCGGCAAGACGGGTTTGGGATGTGATTCGGCAGAAGTTGGGGACTCTGCAGACGGACAGGCGAAAGGCACCCGAACACGGCACCTCGTCCACGTCGGCCGGTCGCTCGGCAGCAGTTGTGGTCGTGGCATCGTGCGGGAGGTTGGTTGCTTGCTAGCGAAACACCGACGCCGAGTGGACGATCCGAGCGATCCACCCGACGGCCGACGGCCACGACGGAAAAGGGCGTCCGAGCTTCCCGAGACTCAGCGAGCGCAGGATGGCGTTGAACACCGCCGCCGGGCCGACCGGCTGACGCCATATTGAACGTCCGCCGAATCGACGGGGCAAGCGCCGCCCCGCGAGTTGGCCCCGAGTCGCACAGCCGCCAAGAGTCCCGTGTGAAAACGACCCTCGTCATCTGGCTGGTTCTGATGGTCGCGCAAGCGGCTCTTGGCGACACGACGCGTCTGCGTGTCGTTGCGCAAGTCGATGACAGCCAGCCGGCTGACGAGGCGATACAGGTCGACTGGGACGCCGATGCGGTGGCCGTGACGCGGCAATCAGACATCGACACGCCCGCTGCGGCGATCGGACCGGTTTTGCGGATCGAGGGTGCTGCTGAGCCGCAAGACACCTGGCGTGCCCAGATTCGCATTCCGACGCAAGTCGCGATCGAGCGAGGCGATTCGCTCGTGGCTGAGGCATGGCTGCGCGGCCGAAACACAGACGGAACCGAACCTTACGTGTTCCTGCTGTTCGAGTCGGATCAGCCGCACTACACGAAGAGCATGCAACACAGCGTGGCGGTGACCTCTGAACGCTGGACGCGCGTCACTGTGCCCTTCGAGGTCGCCCGGACGAGCGACGTCGGCCAATCACGGCTTGCGCTCCGCGTGACATCGCCGCTGGACCACCTCGAAGTCGCAGGGTTCCGGGTCATCGAGCGAGGCGGCGGCGACGTCGATCCAACGCCCGCGACCTATCCGGGCATCGGACCCGACGCATCGTGGCGCGAGCAAGCCAAGCGACAGATTGACCAGCACCGCAAGGCGGAGCTGACCGTCCGAGTTGTCGACACTGCCGGCAAGCCGTTGCCGGATGTCGAGGTCGAAGTCGAGATGACGCGCCACGCGTTCCCGTTCGGGACGGCCGTCGCGGCACCGACGATCCTGGACGACTCCGATGACGCCGACCGCTATCGCGAGATCGTTCGGACGTGGTTCAACTACGCGACGATGGAGAACGCGCTCAAGCAGCCCGTGATCGACAGAAACGGCATCGAGCCAGCGATCGAAGCCATGCGCTGGCTGGACGACAACGGGCTCGCGATCCGAGGCCACACGCTGGTCTGGCCGAGTTTGAATCGTTCACACCATCTCGGCGATGTCGGCGAGGAGTACCGCGAGCGGGCCGCCGTCGACGAGGACGCCGCGACAGAATGGTTGCGTGCCAAGCTTCATCAGCACGTCGTCAAGACTGCCATGCGAACGCGCGGAATGGTCGTCGGGTGGGATATCGCCAACGAGGTCGCCAACCTGCGCGACATCATGGAAGTCCTGGGTGACGACGACACGAGCGACGACGCGCTGGTCGAGCTCTTCCGTCTTGCCCGTCAGGCCGACCCGTCAGCGGAGCGGTACGTCAACGATTACGGCATCGTCGTCGGCGACGGTACACAGCATGAGGTGCGTGCCCGCTACCTGAAGCAGATTGCCAATCTTGTCGCTGCGGGCGAAGCGCCGGATGCGATCGGCGTGCAGAGCCACTTCTTTGGCCATCTGACCGGACCACGTCGGGTCTGGGCGATCCTCGATGAGCTGGCCGCGTCGGGCGTGCCGATCGAGATCACCGAGTTCGACGTCGGTGCAGGAGATGAAGAGTTGGAAGGGCAGTTCGCACGCGACTTCATGACCGCCTGCTTCGCCCATCCGGAGGTTCGGGCCTTCGTCGTCTGGGGTTTTTGGGAAGGTCGACACTGGAGGCCGCGGACGGCCATGTTCCGCCGAGATTGGTCGCTCCGGCCCGCTGGCGAGGCCTGGCAGGATCTTGTGCTCGATGAATGGTGGACCCGCGAAACCGTCTCTACCGACCCCACCGGCACAGCGACGGTTCGAGCCTTCCTGGGCGACTACGTCGTCCGCGTCGGTGGCTCCGAAGTCGTCACAACGCTCCCAAGCGAGGGTCGCACGCTTCGCATCGAACTCGTGTCTGAGTGAGCGCGTGCTAGTCGAACTGCCCATGAAGCCGTGGGCATCGCTTCGCTCAACCCAAGGCTTCGTTTGCTCGAACAGCAGAACGAGCCGCTTTTTGGGTTCGCTCGTGATTTGACGCTCCCGGCGCGATCATCGCGTAAACTCGCGACCCATCCGCATGTCGCACCGTCACCACCGGTCGGCACACATCTCGGTCGCCACCGGGCACTCGTCGACCGCCGTCGCGTGCCGCAAGGACGTACGCATGCCCCAGACGCCGACCTCGCAAGCCCGCAGCCGCACGTTCGAGCCCGTTGCCGAGGGTCTCTACGACCCCCGTTTCGAGCACGACAACTGTGGCTTCGGCTTCGTGGCCAACGTGGCAGGGCGGCGATCGCACAGGCTCGTCACGCGGGCGCTCGAAATGCTCACCAACATGGAGCACCGCGGCGGATGCGGGTGTGATCCGGGCAGCGGCGACGGCGCCGGCGTACTGGTCGGCATGCCAGACAGCTTCCTCCGGCGGGCCGCAGGCGAGATCAAGATCGACTTACCACCGGCTGGCGAGTTCGCGGTCGGGATGATGTTCCTGCCGCAGGACACCGTCCAGCGGCGAAAGTGCGAGCGGCTCTTCGAGCGCGTGCTGGCCGACTACGACATGCAGGTCATCGGTTGGCGCGACGTGCCGACGAACAACCACAGCCTCGGCCACGATGCCAAAGAGGCCGAGCCGACGGTCCGCCAGGCGTTCGTCGGCATGCGGCGCAGCTTCTACGACCGAGGCGACTTCAACCGCCGGCTCTACCTGGTCCGCCACCGCGTAGAAAACCACGGCGAGTTCGGCGACGCCCGCGACTGGCCCGATGCGGTCAAGGAGCAGTTCTACCTCTGCACGCTCAGCA
>JBCDKH010000161.1 GCA_038746835.1 Planctomycetota bacterium
AGCGGCCGGAGTTGGTCAATCGGATCGTTCATCCGAGGACTCGGCGTCGCGCGGCGATGGCGACCAACCACCGCCGAGCGAGCGCTGCAGAACGATGTAGGTCGTGGTCACGTCCGACTGACTCTGGATCAACCCGTCTTCGGCAGCGAAGAGCTGGCGTTCGCTATCGAGCACGTTCTGGAAGTCGGTTCGCCCTTCGAGGTAGAGCTCCTTCGACAGCTCCGCCGACTCGGCGGCGGCGGTTGACGCACGGGCAAGGGCCTCAGTCTGCTCGACCTGTCGGGCGTGGCGATAGAGCGAGCTTTCGACCTCTTGGATCGCATCGAGCACCGACGCGCGGTAGCCGATGAACGCGATCTCGGCGGCCGCTTCCTGGGCTCGAATGTCGGCACGCTCGCCGCCGGCGTTGAAGAGATTCCAGTTGAAGCTCGGGCCGAAGCCGAAGCCGTAGCTGTTGGACTCGAACAGCGTCCGCCCGTCGGCCGCGCTGTACTGGAAGCTGCCCGACAAGACGAATCGCGGCAGCAGATCGGCCGTCTCCACGCCGATCCGCGCCGTCTCGGCCGCCAGGACTCGCTCGGCCGAGCGAACGTCGGGACGACGCCGGATCACGTCGACGGGAATGCCGACCGAAATCTCCGTCGGCGGCATCGGAATCGGCGTCGGCTCGGCAAGCTCGTCGAGCAGGGCGGTCGGGTTCTTGCCGAGCAGGACCGCAAGGCTCAGCAGGCTGTCGCGAATCTCCGCGTCGATCGAAGGCAGCTCCGCCTGCGTGGTTGCGAGGTTGGTCTCCGCTTGAGCGACGTCGAGACGCGGGGCCGCGCCCTCGTTGGCACGGACCTGTGTGAGCTCCAGGCTTTGGCTTTGGATCTCGATGTTCCGTTCGGCAATCTCGCGTCTGGCCTGGGCGGTGCGCAGGCGGACGTAGTCGGTTGCGACTTGAGCCGCGATCAGAACGCGCACGTCGCGCAGGTCTTCCACCGACGCGGCAAGGTCCGCGTCCGCCGACTCCACGAGCCGGCCGATGCGTCCCCAGACGTCCAGCTCCCACCCGAAAACGCCGCCGATCGACGCGGTTTCGAACGACTCGGCGTTGGGCGTCTGGGGAAAGCCGTTTGCCCCGGCACGCTCCCAGTTGTACGAGCCCGTGCCGTCGATGTCTGGAAACAGCTCCGCCACGGCTCGCCCGCGGAGTGCCGCGAAGCGACGCACGTTCTGGAACGCGGTCGCGAGATCGAGGTTGGATTCGAAGGCTTCCTCGATCAGTCCAGTGAGCACCGGATCGCCGAGTTCGAGCCACCACGTTTCGATCGTCTCGGGCGTCGCCTGGTTGAACAGTGCCTCGCCGCTTCCGGCCCAGGCGGCGTCGGTCTCGAACTCGGGCCGGACGTAGTTTGGACCCACTCGGCAACCAGCCAGCGTGACCGACAGTGTGGCGGCGATGAGCGTTGCGGCGTACCGGCTCATGATGCCACCTTCATGCCGAGCTTCTCGGCGAAGAAGACGTAGATCGTCGGAATGACCAGCAGCGTGAGCACCGTCGACAGGCTCAGTCCGCCGATCATCGCCCACGACATGCCGGCCCACATCGGTCCGCCAAAGAGCGCCAGCGGCAGCAGTCCGCCGACGGTCGTGAGCGTCGTGAGCAGAATCGGCTTCATCCGGACGAGCCCCGACTTGGCCACCGCGTCGCGAAGCTCGGCACCTTCGGCGACCATGGACTCGATGAAGTCGATCAGCACGATCGCGTTGTTGATCACCGTCCCGCCGAGTGCCACCACGCCCAGCAGCGGCATGAACCCGAGCGGCCAACCGCTGAAGAACAGCCCGAGCATGGCCCCGATGAGTGCCAGCGGAAACGCCGTCAGCACCACAAGCGGCTTGATGACCGAGTTGTACTGAATCAGCAGCACCACGAAGATCAGCACCACGCTGATCATGAACGCGACGCTCACGGCCTCCTGCGCTTCGATGGTCTGTTCGGCCTCGCCGCCGACTTCGAGCCGGTAGCCCAGCGGCAACTGTTCGACCATCGGCGAGATTCGTTCGCCGACCTCCGATGTGACGTTGTTCGCCAGGAACCCGTCGGCGACCTGGGCCCCGATTGTCAGGCACCGCTCCCGGTTGTACCGGCCGATGGTGCCCGGCTCCAGACCACTGCCGATGTCGGCCAGCGCGGTGAGCGGGATGGTTCCGCCGGGCGCACGGATGGACGCCAGATCAAGACTCTCGATCGAGCTTCGCTGACTCTCGTCGAGTCGCAGGACGACGTCGACGAGGTGATCCCCTTCGCGAAGGGTCGTTAACACACCGCCGCCGTAGAGCAGGTCGAGCTGTTCGGAAATGGACCGACTCGTGACGCCCGCGAGGTAAGCGCGATCAGGATCGATCTCCAAATCGACAGTGTTGACCAGATCGCCCCAATCGTCTTGCGGCGTGATGGTGCCATTGACCTGGTCGTACTCGGCAAGCATCTGCCGACCGACATCGCGCATGACGTCGAGCTCGCGTCCGATGAATCGATGCTCGACCGGGTTGTCGATCGGCGGGCCGGTCATGAAGGGTCGGACGTCGATCTGCGCGCCGGGAATGTCCATCACCGCCCGTCGCAGCTCGTCAACCCACGGCCGGCTGACCTCGGGATTCGAGGTGTTGACCAGGATCATCGCGTAGTTCGGGACGCTGTGCTCCGGGTCGAGCGACAGGATCATCCGCGGGCCGCCATTGCCGACGAAAGTGGTCGTGCTGATAAGTCGGTCAGACCCGTCCTCGGTCTGGTTGCTCGTGTCGAGGATGAGGTTCTCGACTTTGGCGGCGATCTCTTCGGTGGCTTCGAGCGACGTGCCGACAGGCGTGTTGACGTGGACGAAGAACTGATCCCGCACGCCGCCCGGGAAGAACGCCGTCCCGACGACCGGCATCAACCCCAGCGACATCGCCACCGCAAGGCCGGCCGCTCCGAGCGTGATCGCCCGATACTGCACACAGCGATGGATCAGCGACGTGTAGATCTGACCAACTCTGCTCGTCTCCTTCGACTCTTTGGGCTTTGGCCGCAAAATCCACGAGCACATCAGCGGCGTGACCGTCATCGCGACGAAGTAGCTGCTGAGCAGCGTCGCCGAGACGACGATCGGCAGGCTCCGCATGTACTCGCCCTTGGCACCGGTGATCGTCAGCATCGGCAGGAACGCGCCGACGGTCGTGAGCGTCGATGACAAGATGGACCGGCCGAGACCGTTGGCCCCTTCGATCGCTGCCTCTTCGCGATCCATGCCCTCGTTCATGAGCCGCTGCGCGTTGTCGGTCACGACGATCGCGTTGTCGACCACCATGCCGAGAACGATGATCAGCGAGGCGATCGCAAACTGCTCCAACTCAACGCCGAACTGCGGCACGATGGCCAAGGCCGAGATCATGCAGAGCGGAATCGCCGTCGCCATGACGAGCGCGGGTCGCCAGCCCATCATGAGGAACGCGACCAGCAGCACGATGAGGATCGCCTGCCACAGGCTCTCGATGAAATCGGCGATCAGGCCGCTCACCTGGCGCGGCAGGTCGTTGACACGCGTGACGGCCAGCCCGTCGGGTAGCGACGTCTCTTTGAACTGATCGACGACTGCCTGAATCTCCTCGCCGAGCTGGACGACGTTTTCGCCAGTCTTCATCGTGATGCCGAGCAGCACGGCCCGCTCGGAGCGAACGTCGGGCGTGGCGAACCGAACGCCGGTCGAACGCGGCTCTTCGGCACCGCGAACCACGTCGAACGGCAGATCGCGAATGGTGACGTTTCGCGACTCGTCGACGGAGCGAACCGGCACGTTGAGGATGTCTTCCGTCGTCACCAACTCGCCGGTCGGCCGGATCGGGAATCGACGCTCGTCGGTCACGAGCATCGCGCCGCTGTTGGCGATGTTGCGACGATCAATGGCGGTGGCGAGCTCGTCGCGTGTGAGGTCGAGCTTCGACCACTCGACTGCGTCGATTTCCAGCCGAATCGTCTCGTCCGGTACGCCGACCGTCAGAACGCTCGCGACGGCCTCGATGCGTTTGAGCTCTTTTTCCAGACCGGAGGCGACCAGCTCCAACTCGCGATAAGTGAAGCTGCCGGGCTCGGCCGACTCGTCGAGGTGGATGACGAGGCAGACCGATGCCACATCGCCGAAGTCGGAGTTGACGAAAGGCTGACCGCATCCTTCGGGGAGTGTCCCGCGGACCATGTCGACCTTGTCGCGAATGAGGTCGAAGGTCTGGTCGAGCGTGTCTTCCATCACGCTGTCGAGCAGCGTGATGTCGATGCGCGAGTAGCCGGTCCGCGACATGCTCTCGATGGTGTCGACGTCTTCGAGCTGGGCGATGACGTCTTCGAGCGGATCGGTGACGAGCTCTTCCACGCGTGTCGCCGACGCGCCGGGCCAGTAGGTCTCGACGAGGGCGGCTCGAATGGTGATGCGCGGGTCCTCGCGCCGTGGCATCGACTGAAACGCAAGGATTCCAGCGACCACCACAATGAACGCGAACACCAGCGTCACCGGCCGGTGCGTGAGCGCGAGCTTCGGCAGGTTCATGGCGTGGCCCCGCCTTCCGATGCGCGGACAGCGTCACCGTCGGACAGGTATTGCATGCCCTGAACCACCACCGTGTCTCCCTCAGCAAGTCCCTCAGCAATGACGCGGCTGGAACCGCCCGACGTTTCGGCGACGTCGACGACGATCGACTGGGCCACGCCGTCGCGGACCACGAAGACCAGCCGCTCGCCCGTCCGTCGAATCACGGCCGATGTCGGCAGCCAGAGGCCTTGAGTAGGCAAGGCCGCGTCGAGCCCGACGCGAACGACGTCTCCGGGTCGGAACGTGTAGAAGGGCGAGCCGATCCGAACGCCGTCCTCGTCTGTGGGTTTCGGTGAGACGAGCAAAGGGTCGCCTTCGCGAAGGCCGTCGGTCGGCACGATGGCTCGGAGCGTCGCACGGTCCAATTGACGCCACTCATCGGTGAAAGTGATCGGCACCGCCCGCGGGACCTGAAGTGTCGCGCTGTCCGAGTTTTCGAGCGTCTCCCGCGAGAGGGCGAGCACGAACGTCTGGCCGTCACGTTCGAAGGTCGACGCGACGTTGACGAACAGCCCATTGCCCGACGTCGCCGGAAGCGACAGCACCGGGAAGAGATCACCCAGCGAGACGAAGTCGCTCTCGCCGGGGACGCCCTCGATCGGGTTGGGCAGAATGAGCCCGATGCGGAACGTCCGCGTACCCGCGTCGGCGACGCTGGCTTTTTCGAACACCGTCGCCGGGTACTGCGTGCCGCTCCCCGCATCGGCGTAAACGGGCATCTGCATGCCGATCGCGATCTGACGCTCCTGCTCGGCCGACACGGTGATGACGACCTTGACGGCTGTTTCCATCGTCAGTTGGACCACGGGCGTGCCGGCGTTGATGAACGCGCCGCGTTCGACGTAGCGACGCGTGACCCGGCCTTGGAATGGGGCTAGGAGGATCCTGGCGTCGAAGTCGGTTTCGGCTTGTTCGAGCCGATTGACAAGCTCCGCACGCGACGCACGAAGCGACTCAAGATCGGCCTGGCGAACGCGGAGGCTGCCTTCAGCTTCGGCCAACGAGGCGACGGCCGACTGCTCGCCCTGACGTGCCGACTCCAAGGCCGCCTCGGCCCGCGTCACACTCGCGGCAGCTGTGGTGAAGGCTGATTCGCTCTGGTCCAGCACTGACTGGGCGATGCTGCCCGATCCGATCAGTCGGCGATCGCGCTCGACGGTGATTCGGGCGAGTTCGAGCTCCGACTCTGCTGCGGCGACCGACTCGCTCGCCGACGTGACATCTGCCGTCGCAGCAGCGAGGGCGGATTTCGCGTTGCTCACGCGTGCGGGAAACACCGTCTCCAGCTCGACCCGCATCGACTCGATCTGCCGATCCGTCGACGCCAGCGAAAGCTCCGCGGCGTCGACAGACTGTTGGAAGCGATTCTCGGCGATTTCCGCAAGAACCGTCGCCTCACGAATCGGTTCGCCTTGCTCGTCGCGAAGCATCCCACCTCGGCCGTCCAGCTGGGCACCCTCGGCCGGCTCGCCGACGTCGACGACGGCTTCGAGAACGCCCGAGACGTCGAAGCTCAGGTCCGACTGTCGGTACGGCTCGACGACGCCCGCGACGAGTGTCTCAATACGCGGCACGCCGACTTCCAACGTCGTCACACCGACCGACCGCGGAGGAACGCCGGTCCCGGTGGCTGCTTCTTCGCCACAACCCGCGAGCGTCACAGCGGAAGCCAACGCGACGCAGGCGGAACGACAAAACCAGCTCAGATCCAGGCGCGGCCGATTCGGTCGACGAAGGTGTCGAGACGCTATGGCGGGTTCGATTCGTCTCACGGCTGTGCTCCGTCGGAAGTTCCTCATACGGGCGACAGGCTCCAAGCAGCTGCCGGACGAGGGCCGTTTTATCCAACTGGATAGCAGCATGCAAATCGAATCACCTGCTCCCCACAACGCGCGGGGAACCGATAACCGACGCCGACGCTCAAGTCCGAGCAGACCGAAGTCCGCCGAGCGTGACGTCGACGATGAGCGTGGCAATCCGGTCGACGTCGTCGGCTTCGAGCTTGGGTTTGTCGAGCAGCTTCAAGACGATTCCCTGACCAATCCGGAGCATCACGCACTGAAAAATGACGTTGAATGCGAGAATCTCCAGCGTTTCATCGTCTTCGATCTTCGGCTCCACCTCGCGCAACAGCGCCTTCATCATCTCATGACCCGGCTTGATCACGCGCTTGTAGAACGACGGATCAGGGCCGCCATCGCGGGAGATCTCTGCACGAAGAAGACCCATCGCCGTCGCGCGATCTTCGCTGGCTCGGACTTGAAACGCGACCATGCTCTTGACGGCCGAGCGGAACCGGCTTCTGGCTTCGTTGCGTTTGGGTCGTCGTGCCGGCGGCTCTTCGAGCGGCGGCCTGAGCATCTCGTCGACGGACGTGATCTGATGAATCGCGGCGAGGTAGAGCTCGTCTTTGCTTCGAAAGTGATACCGAATGCTGCCGTGCGTGACGCCCGCGTCAGCGGCGATGCGGCGAAGGGAGACCGCGTCGCGTCCGTGCTCGGCAAACAGCCGGGAAGCCGTCGACAGCAACCGCTGCTTGATGACGGGCTCGGACTTGGCGTCTCCTCGCATTAGCCAAAAACTACACCGAACTCGCCGCCGTGCGGAACCCCGGCGGTCCGGCCGTCACAGACTGCGACGGCGACTGAGCGTCGCCGCTCACGAAACCGACGGCTGCGTCTCGACCGCCGGCGGAAGATGACGTTCGAAGCCTGGACCACGCGGCTCACGCACGTGAAGCCGGTTATCGCCGATGATCAGACGTGAATCGTGGCTGTTGAGCAACCACGCGACCAGCCAGTTGAAGAGCACCCGCGTCCGATTTCGAAAGCCCACGAGGAACGCGATGTGAACCCCCGCCCAGAGCAACCACGCGAAGAACCCCGAGAATCGGTACGACCCGATCGCGGCCACGGCACGGTTCTTTCCGATGATCGCCATCGAGCCTTTGTCCCAGTACGTGAACGGCTTTGACCGCGTCGTCGACGAGCCGGCCTCAACCTCCTCCTTGATGACCTTGGCCGCGTAGCTGCCCATCTGCATCGCGACCTGGGCCACACCCGGCAGCGGACGCTCGGCCCCTTCGGCGATGAAGGACGCTGCATCGCCCAGGACAAACACCTCCGGATGCCCGGGAACGCTCAAGTCCGGCTCGACGATGGCCCGACCGGCTCGGTCGAGCGGCGTGTCGAGCGATCGAAGCAGCGGGCTCCCCTTGACGCCCGCCGCCCAGAACACGTTGGCCGCCGGGATGTACTCCTCGCCGACCTTCACGCCGCCGTCATCGACAGACGTCACCAGGCTGTTCAGCCGGACCTCCACGCCGAGCGCTTCCAAGTCCTTGTGGGCACGCTTTGAAAGCCGCTCTGGGAAACCCTCCAGCACACGCTTGCCGCCCTCCAACAAGATCACGCGGGCCGTCCGAGTGTCGATGTTGCGGTACTCGCGTGGCAGCGTGTTGCTGGCGATCGACTTGATCGCGCCCGCCAGCTCGACACCTGTCGGACCAGCACCGACGACCGCGAACGTGAGGGCGGCATGCCGCGTCGCCTCGTCGGCCTCGTGCTCTGCCGACTCGAACGCCAGCAGCATCCGGCGCCGAATCTCGGTCGCGTCCTCGAGCGTCTTCAAGCCCGGTGCGAGCGGTTCCCACTTGTCGTTGCCGAAATAGTCGTGGCGTGCGCCGACAGCAAGGACGAGGTAGTCGTACGGAACAGACCCTTCGGAGACGACCACACGCCGACGTTCGACGTCGATGTCGACCACCTCGTCCAGCACGATCTGGCAGTTCTTCGCCTTCGTCAGCGCGGCCCGAATCGGTGCGCTGATGCTCTCAGGCGAAAGCGATGCCGTCGCCACCTGATACAGCAGCGGC
>JBCDKH010000162.1 GCA_038746835.1 Planctomycetota bacterium
GCACCGACCCTGATCGCCTGACGCGTCGCGGCACCGCTGAGGTGCTCTCCGACCTGCTCAACGAGCAGCGCGTCAATTTTCTCAAGGTGGAGGCAGGCCCTGGCAACGGCAACACCTATCGCTTCGCCGGTCTGCTGCCCGCCCGCGAGGCAGCGATGGAGCTCGACGCCCAGCTTCGCGCCGATGCAGACGAGATCGCGCAACGGCTGAGCGAGGCCGGGATCACGCTCGACGATGGCCAGGCGATTCGGCCAGGTCAGATCGGGCTCGACACTGTTCTCGGCCTCGACGACATCATCGGAAGAGACCTCAGCGCGGGTCGACTTCAACTCCGATTCAAAGTGCGCGGCGTCAACACCTACGGCGGCACCGACGGCGACCTCGTCCTCAGCATCAATGAGAACATCCGCCCCGTCCGCTATGTCGTCGATCGCGTTCAGATCTATGACGTTCCCGCCACGTTCATCGACGAGAACGGCATCATCGACCTTGGAATCGAGAACTTCGGCACCGTGCGTCAAGGCGTTCGACAGGCCGTTCCGATTCAGTTCGAGGCAGACGTATGGCTGAGCTTGTTCTTCACCCGGGACAACTTCGCCGGGAACATGCTTCGCCAGGCCATCGTGCTGTGGGTCAGACTTGCCTTCCTCGGCATGCTCGCGACGTGTGCGGCGTCGATGCTCACCTTCTCGGTTGCGACCGTCTTTTCGCTTGCTTCATGGGTGCTGTTGGCAGGCGGTGAATGGCTCCAGACCACCCTCGGCAGCGGCCTGAACAACACTGGCGCAGGCGTTACCGAGAGCCTCGTCGAAGACACGCTTCTGCGAGCGGTGTTCACGCTGTCGAACTTCCTGAGCACCTTCAGCCAAGTGAACGGCATGAGCCGGATCAGCAACGGTTTGTACGTGCCGTGGGAGATGGTGCTTCAGCACACACTTTGGGTCGGCCTCGTCTGGACTTCGGCGGTCTTTCTGTTCGGATGGCTCCTGTTCTCCCGACGCGAAATCGCCCGCGTGCAGGTCTAGCCCGCTCGTCACATGCGAAACTGAGGCGGGCTTTCCTCGTATAAATGAACGATGCGGAACCTTCTTGTCACCCTCGGAGGCGTCGGCGTGTTCGCCACGTGTGTCGCGTCGGCCGGTCTGCTCACCGCGCCGATCAACCAGGAGCGTCGCGACAAGAACATCGGCCTGAGCGACCGCCTGTTCGACCTGCCGCCGGAGCTCGCCACGCTCCAGATGGCGCTGGGCGTCTTCCGCGGCGTCGGCATCAACATCGCATGGCAACGCGCCCAGGACCTCAAGAACGACGGCAACTACTCCGAGGCTGTCCAGCTGGGCGAATGGATCACCAAGCTCCAGCCCAAGTTCAGCCAGGTCTGGGAGTTCGTCTCTTGGGATCAGGCGTACAACATCTCCGTCGGCACACACACGCCGGAGGAGCGCTGGTATTGGGTCCGCAGCGGCATCGACCTCCTCCAGCGCGACGGCGGCGGGCTCGACAACAACCCGAATGCCATTCGGCTGTATCAGCAGCTGGCTTGGATTTACCACCACAAGGTGGGCATGTTCCAGGACCAGTTCAACTGGTACTACAAGCAACAGATCGCCGACGAGTGGAACGCCGTCCTCGGCGAACCGCCGCGCGATCTCGACAAGTACCTCGCGTGGCTCCGCAACATAGCTGAAGCGCCGACGCGCGAAGAGCGCCTCTCTGACGGTGCTCGCTCCCTGCTCGACCACATGCGAGAAGCCGGCTACGAGACTCCGGCCGAGATGCTGCGTGCCTTCACGGTGCCGTCGCAGGTCGTCCGCAAAGAAGACGGCCAGAGCTTCTCCGATCTGATGCTCGCCGGTGAAAGCGAAGATGAACTCTCGCCCGACATGTTCGAGCTTGTCCCGGCCGAGCAATATCCAGATTGGGCGACGGAAGAAGACATCGCTGCGACGGTGGCATTCCTGCGGCTTCAGGGAATCACCTCGGACCGCATCAATCTCGATCCCGAGGCGATGCTTCGCGATGCCGAGATGTTCGGAGCGATCGACTGGCGCCACCCTGCCGCAAGTGCCATCTACTTCTCGATGCGTGGCCTTGAGCGACTCGACACGGACGAGAACCGCAACCCCGAGGGTCGGGCCAACGTCCGTCGGCAAGTGCTCAACAGTCTTGATCAGCTCGCCCAGCAGGGACGCGTCGTGGTCGATCCGATCGAGGGCTACGTCAACTACACGCCCGACTGGCCGTTCTGGATCGCGTTCATGGACTTCTACGAGTCGCTCATGGACGAGGCCGACCTCGGCCCGGACGACGAGACGCGTCTGCAACGCATCGAGCGCCTCTACGGGAGCGGCTTCCGGAATCGCGTCGACTCCGCCATCGCCTCGGCCGAGATCTACGGAGACCGCGACGAAGCGTTTGCACTCATGCAGAAGATGCGCGACCAGTACCAAGGAACTCCGGTCGGCAACCGATACGAGATGACCCTCGACGAGTTTCTCGACGCGCACTTCGCCGAGACGCTCGAAAACCCCGACACCGCTCGTGCGACGATGGCCGGTTTGCTCGTGCAAGCGGTCGCGACGCAGTTTCTGCTTCGTGACGCAGAGCGGCACAACGCCCTCGTGGAGCGAGCGGGCGATCTCCACGCTCAGTGGCGCGAGATCAATCCTGATCCGACAGACCCCCTCTACCAGGAAGTTCCCGATCTCCCGGCGCTGTACCTGGAAGCGGTCGGCAACTTCCTCACCGGCAAGAGTGGTCAGGTCGTCACGAGTCAGGTACCCGTCCCGGTGCGTGCGGGAGTCTGGTCGGCCTTGCCCCTGGACGCTCAGAAAGACCTTCTGCGATCTTCATTCGGCCCCGAGATGTACCGTCAGGTCGCAGCCGCCGGCTTCGACCCGCGGGCGGTCTTCACGCCACCACCCGGATTCGAAGGCGTCGACGACACTGTGCTCGAAAAGGATGTCGTCCGTGACCTGGATGCTGAAGACGGCGTCGATCGCACGCAGCAGGAACGGAAGTAGTGAGTCGTTAGCATCCCGCGGATGCCTCTCGGACCGAAAGACGCCCGTCAAGCGAACGGCTTGATGGGCGTTTTTCTCATCGCAGCAATGGCACTCGCCGTCACCGCCGCCATGCCGGCGACGGTCGGTTCTCGCGTCGGTTTCGTCGCAGCCAACGTGCTGATGGCAGCAACGGCCCTCTTCGCGTGGCGATCAGGCAACGTGTCGCTGCGGTCGGTGGTGATTGTCGCGTTCGTCGCCCGCGCGATGTTCCTGGTCCTTCCGCCGACGCTGAGCGACGACGCCTGGCGCTACCTCTGGGACGGCCTCGTCACGGCCAACGGAATCAACCCGTACCTGCTCACGCCGGACGATCCTCGGCTGCTGGGGCTTGGCCAGCTGATTCCGTTGGAACGGATCAACAGCCCCGGCTACTTCAGCGTCTACCCGCCGGTCTCGCAGACCGTGTTCGCATTGACCGGCCTTGCGACACGTTTGATCGAATCGCCCTGGGCGGGCTACGCGGTGCTCAAACTCCTCGCCGCTGGTGCGGAAACGGCGACGCTGCTGATGCTCGTCCGACTCGTTCGCGATGGTCGAGCCCTCGTGCACTACGCGTGGAACCCACTCGTCATCATCGAGACCTGGGGTCAAGCCCACAGCGAGGTCTTCATGCTGCCGTTGCTCGCCGGCACGTTGCTGGCGGTGCGGGCGGATCGATATCGGCTCGCGGGCGTGCTCCTCGCGTCTGCCGTGTGGGTGAAGCTGTATCCGTTGCTTCTGCTGCCGCTGCTTTGGCGACGAGGCGGGTGGCGATCGGTCTGGCCGTCGCTGGCGACGCTGATCGTTCTCGCGTTGCCCTTCGCGCATCGCAACGTGCCGGCGAACGTGGGCGAGTCGCTGTCGCTGTACACGCAGCACTTCGAGTTCTTCGCAGGGCCGTACTTCGCGATCAAGCCGCTGTTTGTCACGCCCCTCGACGACGGCGGCGACTCGGCGGCGGCGTTGCTGCGGTGGGTGCTCGTTGCGGGCGTGTTGATCGTCTACGCCATCGACTGGTGGCGCCGGCTCGCGCTCGACGCCTCAATGCTCGCCATCCTCGGCCTCTACATCCTGACCGCGACCACGGTTCACCCGTGGTACTTGCTGGGCCTCTTCGCCCTGCCGGCGATGTCGCGACGACCGCGATGGCACTGGCTCTTCCTTGGCCTCGTGTCATCCGTGACGTACCTCCGCTACGTCGGCCTGGAGGACGTTTACGTCGCGGCCACCTGGATCGGCTGGGGCGGATGGCTGGCGTTGCTTCCGTTGGCGTGGTTGCCCGTGGTGATTCAGCAGCGCGGGCGCTCCAAAGCGCGTCGCGTCCTCGCTGCCCTGGGCGACGAAGCGGAGCGACCGACCGTCCTCGACCTCGGCTGTGGCGAGGGCGAAGTCGGGCTCGCTCTTCGCGACACCGAGTGCCGCGTGACCTTCGCTGACCTGGCCGACTTCGCGTCCGATGCTGCACGACCCTTCGTTCGCTACGACGGCCTTCGATTGCCCTTCGAGGACAAAGCCTTCGACGCGGTCGTGCTCTACTTCGTGCTCCACCATGCAGACGATGCCGAAGCCGTGCTGCGCGAGGCGTTGCGTGTCGGCCGGCGTGTCGTCGTGGTCGAGAGCGTCTACCGCACGCCCGGCGAGCTCCGCTTGCTGACATTCCTTGACAAGCTCGCCAATCGCCTCCGTGGCGGCAGTCAGATGGCCGATCAGGAAGAGCACCTCCACTTCCGCACGGCCGACGCGTGGCGTGAGTTGGCGAAAGGCTTGGGAGCGACTGTCGACTTCGTGCGGGAACACGGAAGTCTGCCGCATCGGCAGGCGACATTCCGTCTTCGGGAGCAGCAGCAGCCTTGCAACACGACCGACCGCGGAGGATGATTGAACTCATGCTGAGGGCCGCCACGACTTCAGGGGGCGGAAGCAGAAGCTCGGGGGCGAACACGCTGAATCCGTTGACGTGGCTGAGCCGCTACGCCCACTGGCTCCACCTCCAATGGCCCGGCGGAACGGTCGAAAAGCTGCCGATCGCCGGCCCTGACGGATCGACCAACGTGCCGGGCCTGTCGATCGTCGGCGACCTGACCGGCGTGCCGCTCCTGAAGCTGTCCGCCAACGCCGGCTACGACGCGGCATGCCGCGTCGCTGGCGAGCTCGAAGGGGAGACGTCGGAAGACGGCGTGCTCGACGTCGCCATCATCGGCGGCGGGACGGCAGGGTTCTCCGCAGCCGTTGCCGCTCGCGAAAAGGGACTGCGTTACTGCGTCTTCGAAGGAAGCAGCCCGTTCAACACGATCAAGGGCTTCCCCAAGGGCAAGCCGATCTTCACCTACCCGACCGAGACGCGCGTCAAGGCGTTCGACCTGCACGAGAAGAGCAACATCAAGGAAGGTCTCGTCGAAGACCTCGAAGAGCAAACAGTCGACACCGGCCTGAAGTGGGTGACGGCCCGCGTCGAGCAGGTCAATCGCAAAGGCGGACTCTTTCACGTCAAACTCGCCAAGCCGGCACAAACGCCCGACGGCGTCCACCTCAACGGCACCGGCTTCGTCACCGATGGCGAGGTCGTCAAAGCCAAACGCGTCATCGTCGGCATCGGCAGATCTGGCAACTATCGAAAGCTCGGCGTTCCGGGCGAAGGCAAATCCGACAAAGTCAGCTATCGCCTGCACGATCCGAAGGACTATTGCGGCAAGAAGACCCTCATCGTCGGCGGCGGTGACTCCGCGATGGAAGCCGCCATCGCACTCACCAAGTGCGGCGGCGACGTCACGCTCAGCTACCGCAAGCCCGAGTTCAGCCGAGCCAAGCCCGAGAACCAGGAGACCCTGCTGCGCCTGGCAAAGAACCCCGCGGCCGAGGCGACGGTCGAGCCGAGCGATCACCGCACCGTCAGCGCGCACGGCGACTTCAACAAGGACGACGCGAATCCCGATGCGGCGAAGGGCACGCTGTCCCTGATGCTGCCCAGCAACGTCAAGGAGATCAGAGACGACACCGTCGTGCTTGATCAAGACGGCGAAACGAAAGAGATCGAGAACGATCAGGTCTTCCTGATGCTCGGCCGCGAGGCCCCGCTCGACTTCTTTCGCCGCAGCGGCGTGAAGATTCGCGGCGAGCGGTCGTTCACGTGGTGGTGGACGCTGATCGCCTTTTTGTTCTTCTGCATTTGGATGTACCACTGGAAGGGCGCCGGCAACCCCGGCAAGCCACTCCTCGGCATCGACGGCTTGTACATGCCGTCGTGGCTCCAGCTCGAACCAGCCGACGGTGTTGCTTGGTTGCGATCCGTTCTGAGCGGCTACTTCAGCGACGTCACCACCTTCGGCGGCACCGTGCTCGAGAGCATGAAGGGCCGGAGCTTCTACTACAGCTTCGCCTACTGCGCGTGCGTCGTCATCTTTGGCATCGACCGCATGCGCCGGCGGCGCACGCCGTACATCAAGGTGCAGACGATCACGCTGATGCTCTTCCAGTGCATTCCGCTCTTCTTCCTGCCGGAGATTCTGCTTCCGTACATGGGCCGCAATGGCTGGTTCGCGGAGGGTGCCGCGTTGCACTGGATTGGCGAGACGCTCTTTCCGGGCGAGAGCTACTGGCGTGCCTACGGCCTGATCCTCGCGTGGCCGCTAATGGCGTGGAATTGGTTCACGCACGAGCCGATCTTGGGCTGGGTCGTCCTGGGCTTTTTCCAGACGTTCGTGCTGATCCCTGGGATGATCTACTTCTGGGGCAAGGGCGCGTACTGCGGCTGGATCTGCTCGTGCGGCGCGTTGGCCGAAACGCTGGGCGACCGGCACCGCGAGAAGATGCCGCACGGCAAAGGATGGAACAAGGTCAACTTCGTCGGCCAGGTCCTGCTGGCGTTCGGGCTGGTCCTGCAGGGTCTCTTCATCCTTCGTTGGACGGGTGTTGAATGGGCTGCCGAGTGGAGCGACTACCTCGCGGGCGGCATTCCGCTGTTGAGCTGGGCCTACTTCGTGGATCTGCTGTGGGCCGGCATCGCGGGCGTGGCGCTCTACTTCTGGTTCAGCGGGCGCGTCTGGTGCCGGTTCGCCTGTCCGCTGGCGGCGCTGATGCACATCTACCACCGCTTCAGCCGGTATGCGATCATCCCCGAGAAGAAGAAGTGCATCTCGTGCAACGTCTGCACCAGCGTCTGCCACCAAGGCATCGACATCATGAGCTTCGCCAACAAGGGCCGGCCGATGGTCGATCCGGAGTGCGTGCGCTGCTCGGCCTGCCTGCAGATGTGCCCGACCGGCGTCCTAGAGTTCGGCCAGATCGATCGCGAGGGCAAGCCGACCAAGCGTGACCCGAGCTGGCTCGCCGCGTCGCCGGTCCGCATTCGCGAAAACAGCCTCGGCGGTGGTGTCGACAATGCCGAGGCGTCGCAACGCGCACCGGCACCCGTGCGGGCCAAGCTCACCATCAACGGGAAACGCGCACGAAAAACGACCGACCCGTCGATCCTCTCGACACTGGTCGGCCGCTGCTTTCCGTCATCCTGAGCAAGCCCAACGAGTCGAAGAACCTCGTCTGTGCAGAGCCAAGCGAGGTGCCTCGGCTGCGCTCGGGATGACGGAGGAGGACTATTGCCGGACGTAGATCGCGGTGCCCCAGGCGGGGATCGTGATCTCGTCCAGCGTTATCTCCGCGTCGCCTGCCGTCATGACCGGTCGGGCTCCGCCTTCCTGGATAAGCTCGCCGTCGGAGATCAGGTCGACAAATTCGCCCGAGACATCCAGCGAAATCGTCTGCATGCGGTCGCTTCGGTTAACGACGACGACGACCTTGCCTTCATCGTTCTCGCGGGCGAAGGCGATGACGCCCTTGTCGTCGTCGGCCAGCAGCGGCTGGAAGTCGCCGGTTCGCAGGGCCGAGACGCTGTTGCGGATCGCGCTCGCCCGCTGGAAGTAGTCGAACGTCTCCTGATCGAAGCCGTCGCTGCTGCCGTTGTACGGGCCCTTGTCCGGCCAGGGGAACGGCTGACGGTTGCTCGGATCGTCCGGCGACCACATGCCGGCCTCGTCGCCGTAGTACGTCATCGGCGCACCGACGAAGGCGTGCTGGAAGTAGACCAGCTGCCGCATGCGCTCCCACTCCTCGCGATTCGGCTTCCGCTCGCTGTAAGGCGGATCGAAGTTTTTGGCGTTGTCCTGCGGCCGATTCGCACCGTCGTACGGGCGATCCGGATTGACGAACATGCTCGCGAGGCGGTCCGTGTCGTGGCTGCCCATCAGGTTCTGCTGGGCGTATGTGATCGGCCGGGGGTAGCGGTTGATCACCGCTTCGAGCCGGCCCATGAACTCGCTGGGCGAAAGCGCGGTGTGCCGATCGATGAAGAAGTCCTGCGTCGGCATCGCGAAC
>JBCDKH010000163.1 GCA_038746835.1 Planctomycetota bacterium
CGGCCGATGAGCATGCCACCGATGACCAGCACCGGCATGAACGCCAGCGAGATCAGGAAGCTCTTGGTCTTGACGGCCGCGAGGTAGTCGCGGATCGCGATGACAAGGGTCTTGGTCATGCCTTCTCCTGCGCGTCAGCTAGCGCAATCTCAGCTTCGATTTCCGCTTCTGTCGGCTCCTGGAAGTCTGGATCCTCAACAGATTCGCCGTCAATCTCGGCCCCCAGGTCCGCCAAGGCAGCCGCGTCGGGTCGGGCGATGCGGACGAAGATGTCTTGCAGGCTCGGGCTCGTCACCTCGAACCGCTTGACGCTGCCCATCGAGATCAACGTGGACAGGATCGACTGCTCGTCGGTGTCTTTCTCGAGCGTCAGCTCCTGCGTCTGGCCCAGGTCGCGGACACGCGTGACGCCCGGCAGATGTTCCATCTGATGGCCGTCCGCGCCGTCGACCTGCACGCGGATCGTGTCGCTGCCGTAGTTCTGCTGTATCTCGGCCAGACTGCCGTCGAGCACCTTGTCACCCTTGTAGATCATGAAGATGCGGTCGCACATCTGCTCGGCCGTCGCCATGTCGTGGGTGGAGAAGATGACGGTCTTGCCGTCGCGGCGGAGCTGGTTGATCTGCTCGGTCATCGTCTCGCGATTGACCGGATCAAGGCCGCTGAAGACTTCTTCGAGCAGCACCAGCTCTGGGTTGCTGATGACGGTGGCGATGAACTGGACCTTTTGGCTCATGCCCTTGGAGAGCTGGTCCACCTTCTTGTCGCCCCAGTCGCTCAGGTCGAGCTTGTCCAGCCACTCCTGGATCGCGGCCTTGCTGGCGTCGGCGCCTTTGATCTGGGCGTAAAAGCGAAGGACTTCGCGGACCTTCATCTGCTTGTACAGGCCGCGCTCTTCGGGCAAATAGGCGACGCGGTCGTCAGGCCGGTCGGAGTTGGTCCGGCCGAGCACGGTGACGTCGCCCTGGTTCTGCTCGTGGATCCGCATGATCATGCGGAGGGTGGTCGTCTTGCCGCTGCCGTTGGGGCCGATGAAGCCGTAGCAGGAGCCTTTGGGGACGACGAGCGACAGGTCGCGGACGGCCGTGTGTTCGCCGTACGTCTTGGTAACGCCATCGAGCGAGACGGCGGCGTCGGCGGCAGGGTCGGACAGGAGCGGCATGAGGTGGTAAGGCAGACTTCGGGGGCGGCGACTGTAGCGGGCGACTTGAAGGGGCGACCAAAGCCCGCTACCAACTCGGCATCGCCAACGCACGACAACGTCTCCGCCCGACACGCCGACGCATCCTCTGGACCATCGTCGGGCTCGTCGTGCTCAACATGCTCTGGCGGCTGGTTCGTTTCACCACCGATCGCCCGTTCTGGGGCGACGAGGCGATGCTGGCCATCAACTTCTACGTCCGAGACTTCGCCGGACTCAACGGCCCGTTGCTCTACTCACAGCTTGCACCGCCTGCATTCCTGTGGATCAGCGAGGCGATGACGCTGCTGCTCGGTCACAGCGAGGAGGCGCTGCGTCTCGTGCCGGCGCTCGCCGGAGCGGCGGCGACGGTGGTCTTCGCGATCATGGCTTGGCGTTTCCTTCGGCCGCGCGAAGCCCTAGCGGCCGTCGCAGTGCTGGCGGCGAGCTACTTCCCGCTCCGGCACAGCGTCGAGCTCAAGCCGTACAGCGTCGACCTGCTCGTCGCAGCGCTCACGGTCTGGCTGACGCTGGAGATTCGCCGTCGGCCCGACGTGCTGAAGTGGGTCGGGCTCATCGCGACCGGCGTCGTCGGCGTCTGGGTCAGCTTCACGGCCGTCCTGTGCCTCGGCGGGGCGACGATCTGGCTGCTCGTCGACGGCTGGCTTCGCAAGGAAAAGCCCGTCGCTGCGTGGGCGATGGTTTCTGGAGGCGTGGTGCTGGCGAGCTTTGTCGCGATGTTTCTATTCACCGGCGACGTCCGCAACCACGAGACCGACAAATACACGGCGATGGTCATGTGGCAGGATTCCTTCCCGCCGACCGACCAGCCCTGGCTGATTCCGTGGTGGCTGCTCAAGACGCACGCGGGTCGCATGCTCAGCTACCCCAACGGCGGCCGAGACTTCGGCAGCACGGCAACGCTGCTGCTATGCCTGCTGGGCATGTGGCGGTTCTGGCGGACGGGGCGGCGGTCGCAGATCGCGCTGCTGCTCTTGCCGTTGCTGCTCGGACTCGGGGCAGCCTTTGCCGGGAAGTACCCATACGGCGGCTCAGCCAGGACGATGCAGTACGCGGCCATCCCGATCTGCCTGCTCATGGGCAGCGGCATCGCCCTGGTCCTCGGCTGGGTGCTGGGACGTCACTTGCGACGAGGTCACGCGGCGGTCGTCGTGTTGATGGTGCTCGCGATCGGGTTCTCCGTTCTCCGCGATTTTCAAGAGCCGTACCGCGAGCTGTCGGAGCCGCACGCCCGGCGGGCAATGCTGTGGCTTTCGAGCGTGACCGGGCCGGAGGACCCGTGGGTCTTCACGCGTGTCGAGCCCAGCGACGCGAAGATCGAAGGCGAGTTCCAGCTTCAGTCGGCCATCGCAGCGTCGCAGGTGAACTACTACGCGTACCACTACGCCGACTCGCCGCTGCTCTACGCGCCACCGGTTGACGAGGTCGTGTCTCTTCCGACGGAGCGCGTGATCCTGATTCGCCACGGTGTGACGCTCGAACGTGGCCTCAAGCCTCGCGAGCCGGCCGACACGTATCGCCGACTCCTCGCGGAGCGTTTCGGCCCGCCGCAGGTCATCAAAGCCCCGTGCGGCAACAAGGCCGACATCCACATCACGGTCTACGGCAAGCCGCTGCCGGAGTTGCCAGCAGCGTTGCAGGAGCGATGATCGAGGCATGCCCGCCGGTCCCGCAGAACACCTCGAACGCCTCGTCGCCATGGCCAGCGAGGTGCGGCGGCTGGTGATGGAAGGGCGGACCTCGCCCGAAGAGATGGCCGGCGTGGAGCGGTCCGACGAGGCCGACACGATTTACGCGATCGACGCCGTCGTCGAACCGGCGATCGAATCCGCCTGCGAAGCGTGGGGCCGGGAGACGCCGCTGATTCTGATCGCCGAGGGCGTCCACGACGAGCAAGGCAACGAAGGCGAACGGACCTTCCCCGCCGGTACGCCGAAGGACGAGTGTGCGATCCGCGTGCTGATCGACCCGATCGACGGCACGCGTGGCCTGATGTACGACAAGCGGCCGGCGTTCTTCCTCGCCTGCGTCGCGCCGAACAACGGGCCGGAGACGACGCTGTCCGACTCCGTCGCCAGCGTCATGGCTGAGCTGCCGACGACGAAGATGGGGTTTGCCGACATCCTCACCGCGACCAAGGGCGGCGGGGCGGTCATCCGGCGGATCGACTTGCGAGCTGGCGACGAGGAACGGCTCACGCCGCAGCCGAGCCGGGCGACGACCATCAACCACGGCTTCGCTCAGGTCAGCAACTTCTTCCCCGGCACCAAGGTGCTGGCGAGCGAGCTGATCGAGACCATCGTCCGCAGCCAGATCGGCGAGGCCGATGTCACGCGGGCGACGGTCTTCGACGACCAGTACATCTCGACCGGCGGGCAGTGGTACGAGCTCATCTGCGGCCGCGACCGGTTCAATGCAGACCTGCGTCCGGCGTTCTACGCAATGCAAGGCCAGCCCGAAGGCCTCTGCTGTCACCCCTACGACTGCGCGGGCCTGCTCATCGCGACCGAGGCCGGCATCGCCATCACCGACGCTACCGGCCGGCCGCTCGACGGGCCGATGGACCTGACGACCGGCATCAGCTGGATCGGCTACGCCAACCCGACACTCCGAGACGCGATCGAGCCGGTGGTGCTGAAGTTCCTGCAACGCTGACCTCTTCGTCACGCGACGTAGGTCGCACGCATGACGCCTTCTTCCTCGTCATTTTCGAGCGAGAACCCGAGGTTTTTCGCGACCTTCAGCATCGAGCCGTTGGCGGGTGAGATGATGCCGACGACCGTCGACCAGCCCTCGACTTTGGCGACGTTCAGCAGGTCGCCCAGCAGCTTCGTGCCCAGGCCTCGGCCCTGGTGCGGGTCGGTCACGGTCACGGCGAACTCGGCCTCGGCAAAGCCAGGCACCTTGCTCAACCGGCCGACGCCCGCGGCCTTGCCAGTCGCGTCGACGGCGACCAGGGCGATTTCGCGGCTGTAGTCGTTGAAGCAGATTCGCGTCAGCCGCTCGTGGGCCGTCCGCTGGTCGAGGCGGAGCAGCTCGAAGTACCGCATGCGGACCGACTCTTCGCTCAGCTCCTCGTGGAACTGCACCATCAGCGGCTCATCCTCCGGCTTGATCGGGCGGACGGTGTAGCTCGTCCCATCGCTGGCCGACCACGTGTTGACGTAGCGCGTCGGATACGGCCGGATCGCGGGCGGCGTGATCTCGCTGCGCTTCACCTCCGCCGGGTAGACGATGACGCGGGCGTCGAGTGCGACCAGCCCGTCGGGCGAGGCCAGCAGCGGGTTGATGTCGATTTCCTTCACGAATCGCAGCTCTGCGACCAGCCGGCTGAACCGGACGAGGAGCTTTTCCAAGCCAGCGATGTCGACCGCACGTCGGCCGCGGACGCCCTTCAGGGCCTCGGCGATCTTGGTCCGCTCCATCATGCGACGCGCGAACGTCGTCGTCAGCGGCGGCAGCCCGACGGCCTTGTCCTTGAAGACCTCGACCAGCGTCCCACCACTTCCAAAGAGCAGCGTCGGACCGAACTGCGGGTCGGGGCTGGAGCCGAGGATGAGCTCGTATGCCTCGCTCATTCTGACCATCGGCTGGACCGTCACGCCGAGGAAGTCGTTCTTGTCGACGTTCGACTGCATCGTCGTGAACGCGTCGCGGACGGCGTCGGCATCGGGCAGGTTGAGCTGCACGCCGCCGACGTCGGTCTTGTGGGTGATCGTCTTGCTGTGGAGCTTGACGACGACGGGGTAGCCGATGCGATCCGCGGCTTGCGCTGCGGCGTCGGTGCTGGTCGCGACCACGGTTTCGACGGTGGGAATGTCGTACGCCGACAGCAGTCGCTTGCTCTCCTCTTCCGTGAGCGTTCCGCGGCCTTCGTTCCGGGCTTCGTCGATGATCGCCTCGGCCCGCTGTCGTGCGTCCTTCTCGTCGTCGCCGGTGCCTTGGGGCGTCTCGTAGAGCGACAGCAGGTTGTTCGCGTAGCGGTGCATGTACGCGAACATGCGTGCAGCCGTGTCGGGGTAGTCGAAGGTCGGGACGCCCATCCGGTTGAGCACCTCGACGCCGCCCTGGACGAACGGCCCGCCCATCCAGCTGGCCAAGAGCGGCTTGGTCCCGCCGATGCCGACGCCACCCTTGCCGCCTCGGTCCTTGCCTTTGACGTGCTTGAGCAACAGCTCGGCCGTCTCGGTCGGCTCGGTCATGTCCTGCGGCGTGAGGACCACGAGCAGGCCGTCGGACTCCGGGTCTTCAGCCGCGAGTTCGAGGGTTTTGGCGTACCGATCGGCCGGGGCGTCGCCGAGGACGTCGATCGGGTTGTTGTGGCTCCACGCCGGCGGCAGGAACTCGTTGAGCTTGTCCATCGCCTCGTCGCCGACGTCGGCCAACCGGGCGCCGTTCTGGACGAGTGCATCGGTCGCGATGACGGCCGGGCCGCCGGCGTTGGTGACGATCGTCATGCGCGGGCCCTTCGGCACCGGCTGCTTCGCCAGAACCTCGGCCATATGGAACAGGTCGCTGATCTGATTCACCCGTAGCACGCCGACGCGTCGGAAGGCGGCGTCGAGCACGTCGTCGCTGCCGACGAGTGAACCGGTGTGACTCGCCGCCGCCTTGGCCGCGGCCTCAGAGCGGCCGGGCTTGATGCAGATGATCGGCTTGCTCAGAGCGACTTCGCGTGCGGCCGAGAGGAAGCGCCGGGCGTCGCCGACGGTTTCCATGTAGACGAGGATGCTGCGCGTCCGCGGATCGTTGCCGAGGTAATCGATGAGGTCGCCGAAGCCGACGTCGAGCATGGAGCCAGTCGAGACGAAGGCGGAGAAACCGACATTTTCTCGGTGCGACCAGTCCAAAACGGCCGTGCAGAGCGCGCCGGATTGGCTGATGAACGCCACGTTGCCCGGCCGGGCGACGCCTTTGCTGAAGGTCGCGTTGAGGCCCGTCGTCGGGTTCATCACGCCCAGGCAGTTGGGCCCGACGAGACGGATGCGGTGCTCGCGAGCGGCCGAAAGCACCTGCCGCTCCAGCTCGACGCCTTCAAGGCCGGTCTCCTTGAAGCCCGCAGAGATGACGATCATGCCCCGGACGCCGCGCTCGCCGCAGTCCTTGACGATGGCCGGCACGGTCTTGGCGGGCGTGGCGACGACGACCAGCTCCGGCACCTCCGGCAGGTCGCCCACGCTCGGGTACGCCCGGACGCCCAGGACGCTCGCACGCTTCGGGTTGACCGGGTAGACCGTCCCGCCGAAGGGCGAGCTGATGAGGTTCTGCATCAGCGTTCGGCCGACGGCACCGCGGCTCTCGGTCGCGCCGACGACGGCCACGCTGGCGGGGCGGAAGATGGCATCGAGCGGGTGACGCGTCGCGCGGAGGACGTCGCGGCTCTTGTCCAGACGGCTGGCCGGGTCGGCGGTCGTGGTCATCTCACCGCACCCTACGACGCCCGCGGCGTCCCGCCGCTGCGGCAGAACGCCTCATTTTCCTGCTGCTGCTGCACGTTTTGAGCTTCAGCCCACGCCGCCGATGAGGATCAGGCGATCGCCGAGTGCGCTGACCACGCTGCCGCCGGCGGGCTCGCGGGTGATGGCGAAGCCGACGGCCCGACCGACGGGGAGTTTCGGGGCGATGGCCACCGTCGCCGCGCCGTCTTCGGGCATGACGAACAGCCCGCCGTCGACGCGGTTCACGCCAGCCTCGTCGGGGCGGTCGGCGTCGACGACCCAGATCTGGTAGACCTCGCCCTCGGGTGCGGGCGGAAGGTTCGACAGGCGAAGGAAGCCGGTCTGTTCGCCATCGTTCCAAATCGCCTCGGCTGAGGCTTCGGCGAAGTCGTCATTCGACACCGCGAGCGTCGACGTCACCGTGTCGGCGTCTTCGAGCAACATCGCCATCGTCGGAGCCACCGGACTAGCGGCAGGGCGATTGAGCCAGAGCGTCGTCGCTACAACCACCGCGGCGGCGGCAGCGAGCCAACCGGTAGCCGTCACCCACGGGAGACGCAGCGGCTCGGGGGCGTCGTCTCCGATTGTGGAAGGCGGATTCAGAAACGCGTCGGCATCTTGTTCGAGCCGAGCCCGCAGCGATGCCGGCAGTGGCGACGTCTCGATCGCACACCATGCCTCGACGACCGTCTCGTCGGTCGCGACCGCTTCGTCGAGCGTTGGAGGTGGTTGCGTGTCAGGCATCGGAAACTCCTCTTTGGGAGCGGAAGGTCTCTCTCCGCACTCGTGCTGCGTCGGCCCGGCGTGTGAGGACGCCGCGAAGGGCATCCAGGCCGCGACGGGCGTGCGACTTGACCGTGGACAGCGGCATCCCGGCCCGTTCTGCGACTTCGCGGTACGTCAGCCCGCCGAAGACGCTCATATCGATGACACGACGTTGGTCATCTGAAAGTTCGTTCATTGCATCGATCGCTTGCTTGGCTTGGTCGTCGGACTCCGACTCGGTCGGGGCGACGACGTCTTGGACGATCGGGCCACACGGCTTGCCGGTGCGACGCAGTTGATCGGCCAGGCGTCGACGGGCGACGGTGGTCACGAAGGCGGCCTCGTTGCCCTTGTCTGGGTCGAAGCGAGCGGCATCACGCCAGAGGCTCATGAATGTCTCCTGGGTGACATCCTCGGCATCAGCGTCGCTGGCACACGCGCGTTTGGCGACGGACCAGACGAGCGGGCCGTAGCGATCCAGGCACGTCGAAACCGCCGCCGGGTCGCCCGCGGCAACGCGGGGCAACACCGGCGACGGCGAAGGAGCAAGGTCTGGTGCGGCGGTCTGCGTCATGCGTCAGGAGCAGCAATCCTTGGCACCTGGCCGAGTCGCGGTGCGGACTTAGTTCGGCAACAACACGCCACCGATCACATGGACGACACCGTTGGAAGCCGCAACGTCGGCCGCGATGACCTTGTTGCCGTTGATGCGGATGTCGCTGCCGTGACGGGTGACTTCGAGCGTCTTGCCCGCGAGCGTCTTGACCTTCGTCGTGCCGGCGGGGATCGCGTCGGACGTGATCGTGCCTGCGACGACGTGGTAGGTCAGGATGGTCTTGAGCGTCGGACGACCGTCCTCGCCGAGAAGCGTGCTGACGGTGCCGTCGGGCAGCTTGCCGAAGGCCTCATCGGTCGGGGCAAAGACGGTGAACTCACCGCTCGACAGGGCAGCGTCCAGGTCGGCGGCCGCGACCAGCGTGGCGAG
>JBCDKH010000164.1 GCA_038746835.1 Planctomycetota bacterium
CTTCGAGTTCGTCGATCGTGAACGCCTCTTCCCGCCCGATCGCCGCCTGCTGCTTTTCGGCGATGATGTCGTACGCGGCATCGTCCGCATCCAGCACCGCCCGCTCCGGCGAGAGACATCCGGCGAGAAGAACAACGACCAACAGCCCGAGGCGCAGCATCAGCCCCACCATACCCGCGCTTCGGCATCAGGGGGACTTCGGATCGATCTTGTCGACGAGCTGACGCACCTCCGCCTCGTCAAGCACGCCCTTGTCCTTCAACAGCTTGACGAGGGCGGCCATGCCCATCTCCAGCTCCTCGTTCTCCAGCTTGAGCGCCCGAATCTGCTCGTCCTGTCCCATGTCGTGCCGCAGCCCCTTCCGAAGGACCTGGCGAACGTCATCGATGCTCCGCTCGGCATCCGCGATGTCGAGCCGATTGCCGATGTCCCCGAGAAACAGTGTTCGCATCCAACCCATGGCCAGATGGTACGGAAGTCGCCTCGATCAGGTAACGACGGACGCCTCCGACCGCAGGTGCCTGATTCAGCTTGCCGAGCCGCACGACGGTCGGACGCCGTTACGGCGATGACGTGAAGTCATTGGCAACCATCGCATCCATTACACTCCCGCCCCAATGGCGGGCTATCGAAGTGTCAACGACCAGCTTCTCCACGAGACCGTCAGGCGGTTGGAGGATCGCATCGCGACGCAGTTTCCAGGGGCCGGACTTCGTCAGGTCGCTGTCGAGCTGATCGAGATCACACGCACCGCGCGGGCGCGGTCCAAAGACATCGGCCGACCGATCTGGTGGATTCGGGCACCGGCCATGCTGTCGGTCGTCGGGTTGTTCGGCGTGATCGTGCTGGAGGTCTTCTTCATCGACAAAATCGGCAAGCTCGACACCGTCGGCGACTTCATCCAACTCCTCGAACCGACGCTCGGCAGCATCTTCTTCCTCGCCGCCATCGCCGCGTTTTTGCTCAGCCTGGAGACCCGTTGGAAACGCCGGCGTGCCCTGGAGGCCGTCCACGAACTCCGTGCGATGGCCCACGTGGTCGACATGCACCAGCTGACCAAGGACCCGACCGAAAAGTCCTTCGGCGAGACCCGAGCCCCGCCCGACGACCGCCCACTCACGGCCGACGAACTCGTCCGCTATCTCGACTTCTGCAGCGAGATGCTCTCCCTGATCGGCAAGGTCGCCGTGCTCTACGTCCAACGCTTCCCCGACGACGGGGCCGTCCGCGCCGTCGACGAAATCGAAGGCCTGACCAATGGCCTGTCCCGCAAGATCTGGCAGAAAATCACGATCCTCCAGAATCGACAGTTCTCAGGCTCCAGTGCGACGTGACCGCACGTTCAGATGTGTCGCGTCACCGCTTCTTCCGAAACAGCAGCACGACGGCCATCACGGCGCCGGTCGCCACGACGCCGAGGATGAAGCCGACGATGCCGGAGGCGATGACGCCGGCGGTGGATGCTCCACCGAAGTAGGCGATCGCGAGCAGCACCACCGCCCCACCTGTCCCGCCGATGGCGGAGACGGCATTGTCGCTGCCGCGAAACGTCGGCACGCACCCGACCTTGTCCGCCAGCCGCTGATACGGCGTGTCGGGCCGCTTCTCGTCCGTGTCGGGCGAGGCGTAGCCGATGGGGTGATCGTCGTCATTTGGCTCATTCATGCGTTCGTCCTGCGGTCTGGCCAAGCAGATGCGTTCAGAGTCGGCGGGACGTCCGGACGTGGGACACGAGCGCCCTTGGCCTCGAGATCATCATCGTCGCCGCGTTCGCGTCGAATCGCTTCGTAGACCTCAAGCCGGTGGACGTCGAATTCGCGCGGTGCGTGAATCCCGAAGCGTGCCTTGTCGTCGCGGGCGTCAACCAGCGTTAATTGAACGCTCGCTTCTACTTCGACGACGTTTGTTCTCTCCATCCTGCAAATCCGAACAACAGAGGACTCATCCTGTGCGTCCGCTTCGATACCGACAGTGCAGCGGCTCGTAGCAGGATCAACCTCAAGCAGTCGAAGCAACCAGACTGATTGACGATGAGCAACGCGAATCGCTTCACTGCGCCGTCGCGAAAGAACGAGCATCAGCCGAAGGTATCAGAACGGTTAAGCCATCACTGGCAGCGCCTTCCCCGCCCTTTCGGCCTCGATCTTCTCATACCCGCTGCCCAACTCCCCAATCGGGTCTGGCGGGACGATTTCGACGACTTTTTCGCCGAGCTTGGCTTCGCCGTTTTGGACCTTGGTCTGGAACGCCAGACACTCCTCCAGCAGCCGGTCGAGGATGTCGGCCTCGGGGACGTTGGCGACCTTCTCGCCTTGGACGTAGATGATGCCCTTCTTGTTGCCGGCAAAGATCGCCACGTCCGCGCCCTCGGCCTCGCCGGGGCCGTTGACGACGCAGCCCATCACGGCCACCTTCATCGGCACCGTGATGTCTTCCTTCAACATCTTCCGCACGTCCTGCGTCAGCGTGAACAGGTCGACCTGAATGCGGCCACACGTCGGGCAGGCGATGAGTTCGGCGCCCTTCCGCTCGCGGAGGCCGAGGGTGTACAGCAGTTCGAGCCCGTCCTCGACCTCATAGATCGGGTCGTTGGCGTAGCTGATGCGGATCGTGTCGCCGATGCCGGAAGCCAGCAGATGACCCAGCGGGACGACGCTGCGGATCGTGCCCGTCTCCTTCGGCCCGGCGTGCGTGACGCCCAGGTGCAACGGGTAGTCGAACCGCTTGCTGATTTCCGTGTACGCCGCGATGACGAGCTGGGCGTCGATCGACTTAGCGCTGATGGCGATGTCGTGGAACTCTTCCTCGTGGAAGATGTCCAGGTACTCCTCCAGCTTGGCGATCATGATCGCGAGCAGGTGGCCGTGCTTGGAGTCGCTGAAGTACTTGCCGAGTTCTTCCATCCGCTTCTGCTTATCGCGGCGTTCGATGATGGAGCCCTCATTGACGCCGATGCGGATCGGCAGGCCGCGCTCCTTGCAGGCCGCGATGACATCTTTCACCTGCGCCCGGTCCTGAATGTTGCCGGGGTTCAGCCGAATCTTGTGCACGCCCGCCTCGACGGCTTCGAGCGCGCGTTTGAAGTGGAAGTGCACGTCGGCCACGATCGGCACCGGCGTCTCCCGCATGATCTCGGCGAGCGCTTGCGTGTCCTTCCGCTCCGGCACCGCGACGCGGACGACATCGGCCCCGGCATCGGCAAGCTTCCTGATCTCGGCGAGGCAACCGGCCACGTCATGCGTGTAACCGCTGGTCATGGTCTGCACCACGATCGGCGCGTCGCCACCGACTTTGACGTATCCGACGCGTTCGTCGCCGAGGGTGATCTGACGGGTTTTACGTCGCGCGAACATGGGCGAAACACCATAGCCGCCGTCACCTCGGCTACGGGCGTCGGCGGAGCATGACGACGGCACCCACCGCGAGCACGCCAGCCATCGCCGGTTCCGGCACCGTCACAGCCCAGGCGTCGAGCGCTGCCAGATCGCTCGCCGACCCGCCGAAGTTGGCCCGCAGGATGCCGAAGTCCGCCAGGTCGACGTCGCGATCGCCATCGAAGTCGGCGGTGGTGAGGTAGGCCCACGTCTCGCCGAAGTTGGCACGGAGCACGCCGAAGTCCGCGAGGTCGACGACGCCGTCGAGGTTGGCGTCGCCGGGCACAATGTCGTCAATCGAAGGCGGCGTCCAGACGGCGACGCGGCCGTCGAGGACGTCGCCGGTCTGGTAGAGGAATGCCACCTGACCGTGTTCGTTGAAGGCGTCGCCATTGTCGCCGCCGCCAAACTCGCCCGTCTCCGTCAGAATGAACGTGAGCGTTTGGCCATTGATGGTGTCGCCCTCGCGGGCGACGGTGAGGAGCCCCAGACGGTCATCGAAGAAGAAAATGCCGACATCGTCTGCGTCACCGCCGACCGTGTTGCTGAGCGATGCGGCGAAGACGACCTGACCCGCATCATTGATGGATGCGTCACCATCGGGTGTCATGCCCAGCCCATTTCGGACGGCGTCGAACGTTCCGTTTCCATCGGGTGCCGGGTCGCCGCCCTCGAAAATGCGGACCGCCCCTTCCGCTCCGACACGGATCGCTCCGCTTCTGTAATTGTTGACGAACTCACCGACGACTGCCTGTCCGACATTGTTGGCATCGAGCACCGCCATCGAGTCGAGAACGTCTCCGGGACGGTTCAGAAGCGGATCACCAGCCGACGCGACGACCGATACCGCTCCGTCGTCGCCGGCGAGTACCGTCGGGACCTCATTAATCCCGACTCGACCGACCGCGTAGACGAGACCACTGGATTGAGCGACCGTCGGACGTCCGAAAAATGGGTTCGCGAAGAGAATCAACTCGCCTCCAACCGTTTCACCTTCCAAAATCATTACCTCCCCGGGGACCCCATCAGCCGTGCTCTCGCGGAACAGGCCGTCAACGTTGGTTTGCAGGCGACTGTAGAAGTTGACTCTCTCCTGATCATCGACAGGCGGAGGCGGTGCTCCGATGAAGCCAAGGTAGTTACTGCTAGTGGGTGACGGTGTGAAAGAGAACGCGACTGTCGTCGGTTCGATCACACCCCCACCGGCAATGACGCCCGCTCCCGAGGTGCCGGAGACAGAGTAATACACCGCCGCGGTCAGACCGTCGTCGCTGATCGTCGGGCGAAGCAATGCTGGCGGAATTGGTCCCCCAGAGGAACCAACTCCGAGCTCAAACCTTGAAATAGTCCTTCCGCCAGCGAGATCGTCGCCAGCGTCGCCGATCTCCGTCACCGCGCCATCATCGAAGACGTAGAGACCGACCTCACGGACATCGTCCGTGGAGGACTGGCCGAAGAACGCGACGTCGCCGGCATCGTTCAGTGAAACGCCGACGCCCCCGAAGTCGAGGAAGGTGTCGCTGGCATCCGGAAGCAGATCACCTCGCGCAACGACATTGCGCGGCACGCCGTCGGCTCCGACGATCCAGATGCCGAATGGGTATTCGGTCCCAACACCGCCAGCGACCAGGGCCACCTCGCCAGCGTTGTTTAGCGTCGGTCTCGTAGCCCAGCCGAGCCCTTGGGCAATTGGGTTGCTTGCCTCTGTTCCCAACACCGCCGTCGTCGTCGGTGTCGATTGAGCCCACGCGGCGCCCGTCGATGCCAGAACCACCACACCCGCCGTTTTCCAGAGCGTCTTCATCGGAAGCCATCGTGCAGCGACAGACGGTCACTCGCAAGCGGCAGATGATTCTCGCCGAGCGCTTGGTTGATTCGACGTGCGGATTCTGCGGCAGACGACGTCTGGGCCGATGGGTGTTCATCCCACGAGCGCCCGCTGCAGGTTCCGCATGGCCTGCCGGAGTCGCTGCTCGTTCTCGACGAGTGCAATCCGCACGTATCCGCTGCCCGCGTCGCCGAAACCGATGCCGGGGGCGAGGGCGACTTCGGCCTCGTCGAGCATGCGGATGCTGAAGTCGATGTCGTCTTCGCCGGGCTTCATGTGGGCGGGGTTGATCTTGGCCCAGACGAACATGCTGGCTCGCGGCTTTTCATACGCCCAACCGAGCTTGTCGAGGCCGCGGCAGACTTCGTCGCGGCGGTCCTGGTACTTCGTCGCCTGGTCGCCGGGCGTGGCGGCGCATTCGCGCATGGCGATGACGCCGGCGATCTGGATCGGGTTGAAGCTGCCGTAGTCGTAGTAGCCCTTGATCGTCTTGAGCGCGGCGACCATGTCGCGGTTGCCGCAGCAGAAGCCGACCCGCCAGCCGGCCATGTTGTAGCCCTTGCTCATCGTCGTGAACTCGACGCCCACGCGCTTGCCGCCACGCGTCGCCAAAAAGCTCGGCGGCCTGTACCCGTCGAAGCCGATGTCGCCGTAGGCGAAGTCGCTGAGACACAGCACGCCGTACCGCGCGCACAGGTCGGCGGCGGCCTGCATGAAGTCGGCATCGACCGTCGCGGCCGTCGGGTTGTGCGGGTAGTTGAGAATCAGCAGCTTCGGCTTCGGGTAGAGGTCGCGCAGCGTCTTCTCGACGTTGTCCAGAAACGCCTGATCGGTGCCGAGCGGCACACGGATCACGTTCGCCCCCGCCATCGCCGGGCCGTAGAGGTGGATCGGAAACGCCGGGTCCGGCACGACGGCCGTGTCGCCGGGGCCGAGGAGCGCGAGGCAGAGGTGGCTGATGCCCTCCTTGCTGCCGATGGTGACGATGACTTCCTCGTCCGGGTCGAGCGTGACGCCGTACTCGCGCTCGTACTTGATCGCGACCTCACGCTTGAGCCCTGCGATGCCCGCAGCGGCCGCCTGGTAGCGATGGTTCCGCGGGTCGCGCGCCGCCTCGGCCAGCTTGTCGACCACCGGATCGGGCGTCGGGTCGGTTGGGTTGCCCATGCCAAGGTCGATGATGTCGCGCCCTTCCTGACGCATCCGAAGCTTGGCGGCGTTGATTCGGCCGAACAGGTACGGCGGCAGGCGCTTCAGGCGCGGCGCGACGTCGACGGCGAGCGCCGGGGCTTCGACCAGCGGGCCGTCCGCCACGCCGATGTCGTCGGCGACGGACTCGAGTTCGTCGGGCTTGTTCAGGACGGCTTCCATGCGTTAAGGCATGTTACGACGCGTCGCGGGCATCGTCGTCGCGGGCCGCTCCTGCTCCAAACGCTCTTTGAACGCCTCGTCCTCCACCGGCTGGGGCTGGGCCGCGATGAGACGCGCCTGCAGCTGCTCGGCCAGCATCGGGTCTTCCAGCTCCAACGCCTGGCTCGTCAAAGCCCCGGCCATGAGCCGGCGATACTGCGTGATCAGAGCGTCGCTCGCGTTGTCGATGAGCTGAGCTCGAAGGTCGTCCTTGACGTCCTCGAACGCGACGACGGTCGGTGCGCGGCGTTCTTCCAGTCGCAGCAGGAGGAACTTGCCCTCGCTCTCGACCGGTTCGCTGACGTCGCCTTCCTCCAGGGCGAAGGCGGCGTCCTTGATGGTCTTCGGGAAGTCGCTCTGACGCGTGAACGGCTCGATGAGCCCCTGCCGGGCGGCCAGCGACGCGTCCTCGTTCAGCGTCGACGCCAGTTCGATGAAGTCGTCAGCGTCCTCGATCTGCCTCCGCACCTCGGCCGCGTCGCGGAGGGAGTCGAACGCGATGACCCGCACGACAGCCTGCTCGCCGTAGCGACGGTTGAAGTCTTCGAGCAGCATCTCGTCGGTGACCTGTTGTCTGATCCGCTCGCCGGCCGCGGCGCGGAGCATGGCGTTGGTCTCCATGACGACGTCGAACTCCGCCCGCGACAGGCCCTGCTCGGCCAGGACGCGTTGGAGGGCCGCGTCGTAGTCGCCGATTTCCAGGACCTCGCCGTCCGGCCCGCGGAAGCCGGTGTCGAGCGTCCGCCGCACCTCGGCTTCGACGTCGACAGTCTCCGGATCGACGCCCAACTCCGTGGCCTGCTGCTTCGCCAGCTCCAGCTGCATGAGATTCAGCACGGCGTCCAGCCCGCGCGTCTCTTCCAGAAACGCGAGATAACGATCGCGCGGCAGCGTGACCTGCGTCTCGCCGATCGTGATCGACGCGATGACCACGTCGTCGGTCACGACGTCGGCCGCGAGCGGTGCTGCCGGCGCCTGCTCGACGACCGGCTCGGGCTGTGCCTCTGGCATTGGCGGACGGTCATCGGAAGCGGAACAACCGATCAGAAAGAGCAGTGCCACGAGCGGGTAACGCATTGGACGCATCGTCGCGTGGGAAGCGGTCGGATCAAGTGGGCGAGGGGGAAGGTCTGTCGATCCGTGTTTGCAGGACACTGATTGGGACGCAGCGTTGCTGTTTAGCGGTGAGCGGTAGCGAGCCTCGTGTGTAATCGAGCTCACATCCAGCATGCTTGAGGCTCGCTGGCGCTCACCGCTAAACAATCGAACTGAGGTGGTTTTTCATAAGCACAGGGACTCGTTCGTCTGTCTCAACCACCCGATGGCTTCGCTTGGAATCCGTCTTCTTTGAGGTGATCGACGACGCGGTCGCGGTGGTCGCCCTGGAGTTCGAAGCCATCGTCGGTGACGGTGCCGCCGACGCCGAGGGTGGTTTTGAGGGTTTTGACGTAGGTGGCGAGGTCGGTCGCGACGGGGTCGAGTCCGGTGACGACGGTGGTCCACTTGCCGCGGCGTTTTTCGCGTCGGACGCGTGGGGATTGGTCCTCGGGTTGGACGATCTCGCCCGAAGCGGAGCGCGGACAGTCACAATCGTCGATCGTCTTGTCGCAGTGCGCGCAGGTGACCGGTCGTTCGAGTGCAGTCCCGTCGAAGAGTCCCATGGTGGGAAGGTAGCGCTGACGGTCGTCGCACGGTGTGCTTGAAACAGGATGATCTCAAAGAGAAAAAGTCACTAGAAGCCGACGTGCAGAGCGAAGCGTCGCACCGGGTCCGGAC
>JBCDKH010000165.1 GCA_038746835.1 Planctomycetota bacterium
CAGTCGCTCGACGAAGAAGGCCGGCGTGCGATTGCGGAGGAGTATGCGACGCTCACCGGGCTGGACGCGGACTTCGTCATGATCAACGACCTCCGCGTCGGGCCGTTCCGCTTTATGAAGCGACTGCTGGCCAACGAGCGGAAGATCGTCGGCCGAATGGACGGCCGGCTGACCGGGCATGATCGCGATCCCGCCGCGGCAGAGCCTTCGACGGACCCGTCGCTCGGCGGCTACTACGGGCTCTACGCCGGTGCCTTCAACGACTACGTCCGCTCAAAGCTCGGCTTTGAGAGCGACCTCGCGTACGAGGTGCTGAGCCGTCGCACACGTCCCTGGGCGGCGACGAATGACTCAATGCGAAGCTACAGCGGCGGCTACCTCAACGTCGCCGATGACCTCGAGCGAGCGCTCAACGAAATCCCCGGCATTCGCTTGTTCCTCGCCAACGGCATCTACGACCTCGCCACGCCGTGGTATGGGGCCGACTACACGATCGACCAGCTCGACGTCCCGCCGGAGGTTCGTGAACGCATCACAGAGTCCTACTACGCCGGCGGGCACATGATGTACCACGTTGCCGAGGAACGCGTCCGCATCGGCGAGGACATTCGGCGATTCATTGACCCGGAATGACGCGGCCGCTGGAACGTCATCAGCTGCGTTCCGAGCGGTTGAGCGGTTCGGGCGATCGCAGGCTCGGGTAGTCCGTGTAGCCCGCCGCTCCGCCGCCGTAGAACGTGCTTTGGTCCCACTCGCTCACGTCGCTGCCCGTGGCGAGGCGGGTCGGAAGGTCGGGATTGGAGATGAACGGCCGGCCGAAGGCGATGGCGTCGGCGTAGCCATGCTTGATCCACTCCGTCGCTTCGGGCCCGTCGAAACTGGCGTTGGCGACGAACGGACCGGCGAAAGCGGACTTCATCTTGCCGAAGAGCGTGCTCGTCGGCTCGAGGTTGGCAGCGCGTTCGCGGAAGCTGTCCGTGCGAAGGACGTGCAAATAGCTCAGGCCACGACCCGCACAGCGATCGGTCGCAGCGAGCCATGTCTCCTCGACCATCGCCTTATCAAGCCAAACAGGTGGCGAGAGGCGAACGCCGATGCGATCCGGTTCGAGAACGTCCTGCAGCGCATCGAGCACCTCACCCAGCAGCCGAGTGCGATTGTCGACGCTTCCGCCGTAGTCGTCCGTTCGCTTGTTGATGTTGGGGTCGAGGAACTGCTGAATGAGGTAGCCGTTGGCCGCGTGCAGCTCGACACCGTCGAAGCCGGCAGCGTCAGCGCAGCGGGCGGCATGGCGATAGTCGTCGAGCAAACGCGGCATTTCGTCGAGCTCCAACGCCCGCGCCAGCGGATGCCGTGGTCGCTCGCCGTCGGGCACAAGGTCGCCCAGGTATGCCTTGCCTTCGGGATGCCAAGCGCTGCTGGATACCGGCGATCCGCCGCCAGGTTGGAAGATGCTGTGGCTGATGGCTCCGACGTGCCACAATTGGCAGAAGATCCGCCCGCCGGCGACGTGGACGGCATCCGTCACGACCTTCCACGCTGCGACTTGCTCGTCCGTGTGGATGCCGGGCGCTCGTGCGTAGCCCTGGCCCTCGTGGCTGATTTGCGTCGCCTCGCTGATGATGAGCCCAGCTGAAGCGCGTTGGCTGTAGTACAGCGCGTGCAGCGGCGTGACGAGGTTGCCCGGCACGTCGCACCGACAGCGCGTCAGCGGCGCCATCCAGACGCGGTTCTCGAATGTGAGTCGGCCGCTCTTGAGCGGGCGGAGCAGCGGGTGGGTGTCAGCGTCAGCCATGCCCGACAACGTAGACCCCTTCACCACGGCAGCTTCATTGCACGGCAAACAAAGGCGACCAGCGGGTTGGCGATCTTGCACAGACGCACGATCTCCTTGTCGAAGCCACCGCCGTGGACGACGTCGCTCGAAATGGGCTTGGTCATCGCGGCGAACCGCGTTCGCTTGATCTCCTCGATCGCTGGATGATCTGCGTCGAAGCCCTTTGGCGGCCGCTTGAGCTTGTCAGTCGTCATCGCAAAGTGCTCGTCGAACTTCTTGCCAGACGTCGCGCGCTTCCACGCAGCCGGATCGTCGGCGATGGCCTCGCGAATGAGCTTCAGCGACTTCGCATCCGGCCCGTAAAGCCCGGCCGCCACCATCGTTTCCGTCGGCGAGACCTGCAGATAAAAACACGGTGCGTCGACCTTCCCCTCGACGCCCGCATGCGGAAAGACGGCGGAGAGGTTCGTCTTGTACGGCGACTTGTCCTTGGAGAAGCGAACGTCGCGATGGATGCGGAACATCGAGCCGCCGGTTTTGCTCGCGTCGACCCACGCGAACTCACTGACCTTCTCGAGTCCCGGCTGCAACGCCGCGATCAACGCCAGGAAGTCGCTTCGGGCGGCCTCCCACTCGTCGGCGTGGCTCTTGAACCACTCGCGATCGTTGTTCTTTGCGAGTTGCTTCAGGAAACGCGTCGTTTCTCTCGCGATGCCGGGCATTGGCGTGTTATACCGGACCAGCCGTCAGGGAGAGACGGAGCGCTGCCGCAGGTCTCGAATGCACTGCCGCATGACGGCCGCGTCGATCTCGTGCACTTCCACCGGGTCACCCACGCCGCGGAGCAACGTGATTGTGAGCCGGCCGCCGAGGTGCTGGCGAAACTCCTCGAGCCCGACGAGGATTTCGTCTTCTCGCTCGAGCGCCGGGTGGCCGAGCGGGATGCCGAGGTCCTGCAGGCAACGAATGACGCGGTCCGAGTCGCCCGGATCGAAGCCTTGGGTCTGGACGCTGTACAGACAGTCCAGTGCCAGCCCGATTGCAACGGCCTCGCCGTGTCGCAGTTCGAAGTTGGTCATCGGCTCCAGGCGATGGGCCGACCAGTGACCAAAATCGAGCGGCCGAGCTTCGAGAGCCTCGAACGGATCGCCGCCCTCGGTGATGTGCCGAAGGTGCAGGAGTGCCGACTGCTCGATCGCACGGCGGCTCGCCTCGGGGTCGCGATGCGCAATCCTGGAAGCGTTCTGACACAGCTCGTCGAAGAACTCCGCGTCCTTCAGCAGAGCCACCTTCACCGCTTCGCTGAAACCGTTGCGATAGTCGCGATCCGGCAGCGTCTTGAGCAGCGTCTCGTCGTTGATGACGGCCCACGGCACGGCGAACGTGCCTTGCCAGTTCTTCTTGCCGAATACGTTAATGGCGTTCTTTACGCCGACGCCGCTGTCATCTTGCGCGAGCGTCGTCGTGGGCAGACGGACCAGACGCACGCCGCGATGCGCGACAGCCGTCGCATAGCCGACGGCATCGAGCACGGCACCTCCGCCAATGACGAGGACGTAGTTCCGACGATCAAGGTCGTTCTCGTTAATCGCTTTAAGCACGCCCTCGACGGCGATGCCGCTGTTCTTGCACGCCTCGCCACCATCGATCGTGACGATGCTGCCCGCCTGCTCGACGCGCTCGCAAAAGCGATCGAAGAACGCGTCCAGACGCACTCGCAGCGACGGATCGCTTTCAGCAACGCCTGCATCGACGCAGACCAGCACGCGCACCCTCGACTCGGTCGGATGCAGACACTCCAGCAGCACGCCTGCATCATCGCCGAGGACATCATGCGTGAAACGCAGCCGATGGACGCACGGGACGGCAAACTCGGCGTCGTAAGCCCTCTGCGACGCCGTCTCCGCCGGGACCAGACGCATTCTCGGACTCGCGCGTGAGACTTGTCGGGCGGATTGAGAGGCAGCGGCGGACATCGGTGACGAGGGCGGAGGCACGTCGGCCTCGCTGTGTACATCGGCCAGTCGGGCCAACCGGTGGAGTTTACGTCGCCCGTGACTCGTCGGGCTGCTCGGCGTGCGGACATCCGCGTGAAGCGCTATGTTTTGGCCATGCCCGCCACCATCACAATGCCCCAGCAGTCCGACACCATGACCGAGGGCACGCTCGTGGCATGGGTGAAAAACGAGGGCGACAAAATCGATGAAGGCGACGTCGTTGCAGAAATCGAGACCGACAAGGCCACCATGGAGATGGAAGGGCCCGATGAGCCAGGCACGATCGCTGCGATCCTCGTTCAAGCTGGAGAGTCCGCTGCCGTCGGGCAGACGCTGGCGGTGGTGGCGCTCGAAGGCGAGGACGTGGCCGAGGTGAAGAAGAACGCGGGGGCAGCCGGCAGCGCGGCTTCTTCCTCATCGTCACCCGAACCCGCGGCCGCCGCTGCGGCGTCAGGGGAAGATGCCGCCGAAGCATCGCACGCGGGAACCACTGCGACGATGGAAGCCCCCGCCGCGAACGGGCAATCGACCAACGGCACGGGCGGCCGAATCAAAGCATCGCCACTGGCCAAGCGGATCGCGAAGAACGAGGGCATCGACCTCGGCCAGCTCACCGGCAGCGGCCCAGGCGGTCGGATTGTGCAGAAGGACGTCCTCGACTTCGTCGACTCTGGCGGCAAGACGATGCATGTCGAGAAAGGCCCAGATCGCGTCCAGCACGACGACGCCCTCACGCCGCCGCCCGTCGCCCCGCCGGCTCTGCCGCAGCGGATCGCCTCGGGCGAGGTCGACAAGGTCGAGTTGTCGAAGATGCGCAAGACAATCGCGCAGCGCCTTCAAACGGCCAAGCAGAACATCCCGCATTTCTACGAGACGGTCGACATCGAGCTCGACAACGCCCAGGCCCTGCGGGCGAGCCTCAACAAGACGATGGAAAAGGAAGGCATTCGCCTCTCCATCGGCGACATCATCGCCAAGGCCGTCGCCGTAACGCTGCAGAAGCACCCGGTCCTGAACACGACCTTCGACGGCACGACGATGACGCGGCACGGCGACGTCAACCTTGGCATGGCCGTCGCGCTCGACGACGGCCTGATCGTCCCGGTTCTCAAGAACATCGACCAGATGGGCTTCCGCGAGATTCGCCTGCGGAGCAAAGAGCTCGTCGACAAGGCCCGCAAGCAGAAGCTCAAGGGCGACGAGATGAGCGGCGCGACCTTCACCGTCAGCAACCTCGGCGGGTTCGGCGTCAAGGAGTTCATCGCCATCGTCAACCCGCCGGAGGTCGGCATCCTCGCCATCGGTGCCGGCACGAAGCGAGCTGTCGTCGCCGACGACGGCAGCATCGTCGCACGGTCGGTCATGACGGTCACGCTGTCGGCCGACCACCGAGCCGTCGACGGTGCCGACTCGGCCCGTTTCCTCGCCACGCTCAAGAGCATGATCGAGGAACCGGGCATGATGCTTGTGTAAGGCGATCCACGTCGCGGGCTCAATTCTCGAAGCAAGCACTGACAAAGCGCCTTCTTCAAGAGTCACGAGACCGCGAGCTGTAAGCCCCCGGCTACCCAGCCATTTACCTTGATGCTCCCGTCCGCAAGACCGGCTACCTTACCCGTCGGTGGCTGACACTCCCGACATTCTGCAGTGCGACCGCTGCGGCTACGACCTACGGGCAACCGACCCGGACGGAGTCTGCCCCGAGTGCGGCTACGCAGTCGCCGACTCCATCGAGGCCGCCAAGCTCCCCCGTCGCCCCGCATGGCGCGACAGCGACCCCCGCTGGCGACGACGCATGCTCGCGGGGTGCTGGGTGTTGGCCCTGATACCGGTCCCATGGCTCTACTTCGGATTCGGCCTGGCAGAGCGAACTCCTGTGCCAGCACTGTTCGAGTACGGGATGAATAGCCGTCGCCTCGAGGATACGTTCTTTTTCAACATTGCACCGCTTTTGTTTTTTGTGATTGGGTGCGCGCTCCTGCTGTCACCGGAGCGAGGACGACGAAAGGCACGAGTAGACGGCATTCGCCGCTGGGGCGTTCTATCCGTTTACATCGTTTTCATATACAACTTCTTCCTCGATTTTCTTGTCGTTGGCTTGGTCGGTCTTGGAATCGCCAGTTTACTGTTCTCTCTGCCGCTTGAGCAGCAGCCGTGGTACTCCTATCCTGTTGCCGCGATCTCCGTCTTCTACATCTGGTATGCCCCGCAGGGATTTAGCGATCTTGCCTTCTACACGAGCTACGCACTTTCTGGCTTCACAGTTTTGTTTGCAACTCCTTTTCTCATCAACGCGTTAAGGAGCGTTTTCAGTAAGAGGCGCTCGTGGATTGCACTAGTTCTTGGATGCGCCATCGGCTTCCTTGCCTTATGTCAAATTGCGTCGTTTCCATCGCTGTATTTCGATCACTGGTCGGAGCGGTGGATTCCATCGTCGCAGTACTTCTTCGGCATTGAACTATGGAGCGGCAATCGCCCCACCAGATGGATTGAATCCTTCATTCGGAGGCTGCAACTCTTCCGAATTGATGAGATCGCGGCGATTGTCAAATCGGTGATAGTCTTGGTTGTTGCGATTGCTCTCGCAAGCGCTCAAGCTCGATCCCCTACTTCCGCCGCGTAGTTTAATCCACCAACGTCCCCTTCGTGCTCGGCACGCCGTCCATGCGGGGGTCAAGCTCGACAGCCTCGCGAAGAGCACGGCCGACGCCCTTGAAGCAGGCTTCGGCGATGTGGTGCAAGTTGCTGCCGCGGATGACGTCGATGTGGAGGGCAAGCTTCGCCTCGGCGGCGAGGGACTTGAAGAACTCGGCGACGAGCTCCAGGTCGAAATCGCCGACGCGGTCGTTGGCGGAGAGCTTCAGATCACCCGCGAAGGCGGCCCGGCCGGAGAGGTCGATAGCGACGTCGGCCAGGGCTTCGTCCATCGGCAAGCGGCACTGGCCGTAGCGGCGGATGCCGGACTTGTCGCCGAGGGCCTGGGCGAGGGCTTTGCCGAGCGACAGGCCGACGTCCTCGACGGTGTGATGGGCGTCGACGTGTAGATCACCCGTGGCCTTGACGTCGAGGTCGACCATCGCGTGCTTGCCGAGCAGGTGGAGCATGTGGTCGAAGAAGCCGACGCCGGTGTCGACGGCGACGGTGCCCGTTCCGTCGAGCGTGAGCGTGACGCGGACGTCGGTCTCGCCGGTGACGCGCGTAATGGTGGCGGTGCGGGGCATATGGAGAAGGTATCGGCCAATCGCCGGCCGTAGGGTGGGCCCTGGCCCACCAGCGGTTCGTCGAGACCATTGGACAGAGGTGGGCCGGGGCCCACCCTACGGAGTGGTAAGCAGGCCTTGAAGGTTGTTTAGCAGCACATCGTGTTCGTCGCTGGTGCCGATGGTGATGCGGAGGGCGTCGTCGAGACCGGGCTGGTTCCAATAGCGGACGAAGATGCCGCGATCGTGGAGCGACTGGTACAGCTCGCCCGCTCTGGGATGTCTGGCGAAGACGAAGTTCGCCTCGCTGAGCGTGACGTCAAAGCCGAGCGACGAGAGGTCGGCCGACAGTTGCGAGCGTCGCTCGCAGACCTCGCTGCGGAGCTTTGCGAAGTCGTCCGACGCAGCAATCGCCGCCTCACCGACGGCCTGGGCGAGGGCGTCGACGTTGTAGCTGTCGCGGACCTTGTCCATCTGCCGGATCGTCTCCGGCCGCGAGATCGCGTAGCCCAGACGCAGCCCAGCGAGCGCGAAGCCCTTCGAAAACGAACGGCTCACGACGACGTTCTCGTGCGACGCGACCAGGCTCATGCAGTCGGTGCTCGCGTGGTCCGCGTAGGCCTCGTCGACAAGGAGCAACGTATCGCCCAGCCGCATGGCGAGCTCGCTGACTTCGGCCGGCGGGATGAGCGTGCCGCTCGGGGCGTTCGGATTGGCCAGGAAGACGGCATAGGCAGCAGCGTCAACGAGCGCGTCGGCCGGGAGTTGCCAGTCGTCAAGCCAGTCGAGTTTTGTGGCCGAGGCACCCTGAATCTGCAGCAACGTGGGATAAAGCGAGTACGTCGGCCACGGGAATGCCGCACTTCCGCCGGGCGGGACGAAGGTGCGGATGAGCATCGTCAGGATGTCGTCGCTGCCGTTGCCGATGAGCACGTGCTCCGGCGTCACGCCGTGCCGCTCGGCCAGCATCTCGCGTAGGCGGCTCGCCCGCGGGTCGGGATACCGACGAAGCACGTCCGCGTCGGTATGTGCCGCCGCAAGAACACTCGATGGGACGGGGAAGCTCGCCTCGTTCGTGTTGAGCTTGACCACGCGCTGCCCAACGGATGGCTGCTCGCCCGGGACGTACGGCGAAAGCGCTTCGACTTCAGGTCGTGGCCGGGGCAGACCCATGCCAGAGGATAAGTCGCATCAGTCCGACCGTCGTGCGGCACCCAGGACGTCGCGGACGAAAAAGTTGTGCTCCGCCGTCCAGGCCGACGGTCCGCCCCAGAGGATGATTCCGGCGCAGCCGACGTCGCGGGCCGCGGTCGCGATCGCAGTCGCCTGTTCGGCCGTCAGCATCTGCTCGGTGTTGTGATGCGTCGCCATCATCACGGCG
>JBCDKH010000166.1 GCA_038746835.1 Planctomycetota bacterium
GCCGTGCCGTTCGTCATGCCCGACCTCGACGTGCTCAGCCGCGCTGCGATCGAAACGCTCGAGCAGGACGACGACGGCTTTTTCCTGATGGTCGAGAACGGCAGCGTCGACTCGGCCGCCCACGCCAACGACCTGCCGCGGATGGTCGAGGAGCAGCTCTCGTTCAACCGCTCGGTCGATGCGGTCATCGACTGGATTGAGACCGAGAGCTCGTGGGACGAGACGCTGCTGATCATCACCACCGACCACGCCAACGGCCTGTTCCTCGGCAACGACTCGGCCACCGAGTACTTCGACGCCCCCGACGCCGTCGGTGTGGGTGAGCTGCCCGAGGGCATCTGGTGGAGCACCGAGCACACCAACGAGCTCATCCCCCTCTGGAGCCGCGGCCCTGGCAGCGAGCTGTTCGCCGACTTCCTCAGCACCGAAGTCGACGATCGCCGCGGCCAGTTCATCGACAACACCAACGTCTACAGCGTCATGAGCACCGTCATCCCCGAACCGACGACGGCCTCGCTGCTGGCAATCGCCGGCGTCAGCGTGCTGCGTCGTCGTCGGTGACGAACGTCACGGCTGCCGGAAACCGCGCGGCCCAGGCAGCTTCGTTGTGGTTCGGGTGGTCGGCGTCGATCATGACCTCGTACGCCACGCCGGCGGCTTCGAGGACGCCGGCGAGGCGGCGGAGGTTGGCGATGTGCACCTCGACGCCTCGGCCTTCCTTGGTGCCGACGTCGAGCCAGACACGCACGCCCTCGAATGCCGATGCGTCGGCCGCAATCGCGTCGAGCAGGGCGGTGTCGTTCCACCAGAGCGACGGGCTCATCGCGATGACGCCGGCGAATCGGCCCGGGTGGTCGTGGGCGAGTTGCAGCGACATGAGGCCACCGAGCGACGACCCGCCGATGTAGGTCGTGGCCGGGTCGCAAGTGACGTCGAACGTCGCTTCGACCCACGGCACCAGTTCGTCGAGGACGAACGTCGCGTAGGTCTCGCCCCGGCCGCCGCCGTTGAAGCTCGGGTCGGGCTCGTGGGTGAGTTCGGCGATGCGTTGCTTTCCGCCATGGTCAATGCCGACGACCAGCAGCGGCGGGACTGTGCCGTCACCGACGAGTCGGGCCATCGCTTCGTCGACCTCCCACGCGACGCCGAACGACGCGGACTTCGGATCGAACAGGTTCTGCGCGTCGTGCATGAACAGCACGCCGACCGGCTCGACGTTGTCAGGCGGCGTCCAAACGCGAACCGTCCGCTCGGCATCGAACGCGGCCGACGGAACTCGATGCTGCTCGACGTCAGCCCGGGTGGGCACGGCAAGGACGAGCAGGCAGAGGACAAAGAACGATCGCATCGGCCGATGCTACTTGGCTTCCATCGCCTGGAGCATCCAGAGCTGCTCCTCGAGCTCCTGCCCAATGGCGATGAGATGGTCCTCCGTCAGCGGATCGAGCTCGCCGACGCCTTCGATCGCTCGACGGTTGGTCTTGACGGCGTCGATGAGGCGGTCGCAGATGAGCGTCAGGCCGTCGGGGACGCTGACGAAGCCGGTCGGCAGCGACTCGCTGAGCTTGCCGTCTTCGACGACCTTGTTCGCACGCCCGTCGGCCGGCTGACCGAGCTGAACCATCCGCTCGGCCACGGTGTCCGCGCCGTTCCGCGCGGTGTCGACGACCTCGTCGAGCTTCTCATGGACGCTGAGGAACTCGGCCCCGACGACATTCCAGTGAAGCTGCTTGGCCGCGAGGCCGAGGTCGGTGAGCTTGGGCAGCATCATCTGCAGGCACGATCCGACCGTCTTGGCGTGCTCTTCTGACAGTGGATTGCGTGTGATGGGGTTCATGGGGAGATGGTACGAGCCGACGCCCGGTAAGGAGCTTGAGGCGGCGTTTTCAGTGCACTCGTTTTCGATTGAAAGTCCGTCAAAAGCAATGGACTTTGGCCCCAATCGGGTATCCTGCGTCGCATGGCCTCCAGCGACCGAGTCCGACGTCATGCCTTCGCCGAGCCGACGCGACCGACGTCCGCCGGTCTTCGCGACGACACCGTCACCATCGCGAAGATGATGGCGTTTGCCTTTGCGATGAAATCGGTCTCGATCACGTCGGCGTACTTCTCGCCGCTGCTCTGGCCCTTCGTCACCAACGCGTCGGAACCGGCCGAAACGACCGTCGCCATCGGCAGCCTGATCGCCGGCTTCTTCGCGACGGTCGGCATCGTGTTCCTCCTCGGCGCACGACTGCTGCTCAGCATCTTGACGATCACCACTTTGCCGCGGGCGTCGTAGGCCGAGCCGCGCTCGTGTTCACGACGCTCCTGGTTTAGTGCAACGCCGCCGTCGCGTCGTCGTCGTGGATGGCGGGCTTGGTCGGGACGGTCGGGTCTTCGGGCTCGCGGATGGTGTCGATCATCGCTTGCACCTTCTCGCTGGGCGGCGGGAAGAGGGGCATGAGGGCGAGCGTGACGGCGAAGTTCAACACCATGCCGAGTGTGCCGATGCCCTGGGCGTTGAGGCCGAAGAGCCATGGCTGGCGGAGCGGGCTGTCGGGGTCGAAGAGGAACTGGCCGACGACGGGCGTCAGGATTTCGTCGGGCTTCTGCGTGACGAGGTAGAAGGCGGTGAAGCCCAGGCCGACGATCATGCCGGTGACGGCGGGGACGGTGCCGAGGCGTTTGGTGAAGATGCCCAGCACGATCGCCGGGAAGAAGCTCGCTGCGGCAAGCCCGAAGGCCAGCGCGACGACCTCGCCCGCGAAGCCCGGCGGCCGAACGCCGAAGAAGCCCGCGACACAGACCGCCAGCGCGATCGCGATTCGGCCGACGAGCAAACGCTGCTTCTCGCTGGCGTCGGGTGCGACGATGCGGAAGTAGAAGTCGTGGGCGACGCTGGAACTGATGACCAGGAGCAATCCACTCGCCGTCGATAGCGCAGCAGCGAGACCGCCGGCCGCGACGAAGGCCACCAGCCAGTCGGCCAGGTTCGCCATCTCGGGCGTGGCCAGCACGATGATGTCATTGTCCGGCTGCGGCTTTCCGCCGAGCGAGATGAGCTCGGCGTGGGCGTTTTCCTGACCGGCGACCCACGCCGTCGGGTCGTCCTGGATCGTCTCGCGGACGTCGCGATCGACGCCGCTGAGGTTCCAGATCTCGTTCGGCGTGATGCCGGCCTCGTTGACCGTCGCGGTGCGGTTGGCGGTGTAGCTGACGGTGCCGTTGCCGTCGAGGTCGACCCAGTCGATCAGGCCGCTGGTGCGCCAGTTCTGGAACCAGTCGGGCAGCGTCTCACTCGTCCGTTCGTTGAGGCCCTGGACTGGGTCGATCATGTAGTATCGGGCGAACGCCCCGACGGCCGGCGCGGTCATGTAGAGCAGAGCGATGAAGCCCAGCGCGTAGAACGCACTCCACCGCGCGGCCTTGACGTTCTTGACCGTGTAGAACCGCACGATCACGTGCGGCAGCCCGGCCGTGCCGAACATGAGGGCGAGCGTGATGCACAGGACGTTGAGCCGGTCGTAGCCGATGGCCCCGGGCTCGGTGTAACTGCCGAAGCCGAAGGCCTCGTTGAGATTCGTGAGCTTTTCCAGCAGATACGGCCGCATCGGGTCGACGGCCTCGGTGACGGGCGAGCCGAGTCCGATGGACGGGACGGGGCTGCCGGTGAGCTTGAGGCTGATCGCGATGGCCGGGACGAGAAAGGCGGTGATGAGCACCCAGTACTGGGCGACCTGCGTCCAGGTGATGCCCTTCATGCCGCCGAGCACGCTGTAGACGAAGACGATGATCATGCCGATCACCACGCCTTGCCACAGCTCGATCGGCAGGACCCGGCTGAAGACGACGCCGACGCCCTTCATCTGCCCGACCACGTACGTGAAGCTGACGACCAGCGCACACAGCACCGCGATGAGCCTGGCGGCGGTCGAGTCGTAGCGGTCGCCGATGAAGTCGGGAACGGTGTAGCTGCCGAACTTGCGGAGGTACGGCGCCAGCAGCAGGGCGAGCAGGACGTACCCGCCGGTCCACCCCATGAGGTACGTGCCGCCCGCGTAGCCGAGGGTCGAGATGAGCCCGGCCATGCCGATGAAGCTGGCGGCGCTCATCCAGTCGGCGGCGGTGGCCATGCCGTTGGCGATGGCGGGCACGCCCTGGCCGGCGACGTAGAACCCCTTGGTATCGCGGACGCGCGCGAGCCAGGCGATGAAGAGGTAGAGGCTGAAGGTGCCTCCGACGAAGACCCAGGTCCAGACGGCCGTGCTCATCGCGCACCGCCGATCTCGCGTCGGTAGCGTCTCTCAAGCACGTTCATCCCGACGGCGTAGATCAGGATCAGCACGACGAAAACGACGATCGAGCCCTGCTGGGCCATCCAGAAGCCCAGCGGGATGCCGCCGAGGCTGAACTGATTGAGCCAGCCGGCGAAGAGGATGCCGCCACCCACGCCCGCCGCCGCCCAGACGGCCAGCAGGCTGAGCGTGAACGTCAACGTCGATCGCCAATACCGCCGCGAAGCGGTCGCTAAGTCATTGGTCATACTGCTCCTTCCGCTGGCTTCAACCTACAGCAGGTGAAGGAGCGATCGCAAACGAGCGGGTGTTGCTGGCACTTGGGATTCGCTGACGCGCTTTCCGTCATGTGCCGCGCCCCGCGACACGTCGTCGCATGTGGTCGAATGCCGCGAGGCAATCGCCTTGGTCGGCGCGGGTCGTGCGCAACGATGTCCGGATGAGGATGCCGACCATCACGACGCACATCGACACGGTCGACCTGCGAATCAGCCAAACGCTCGAACGCAACGGCATCTGGGCGATGCGCTACGCCTTGGCATTTGTCTTCGTTGTCTTTGGCATACTCAAGCCGCTCGGAGTGAGTCCGGCGGCCGGGCTGGTGTTGCAGACCGTCAATTGGGTTCCTCTGGTCTCGGCAGAGTTCATGCTTCACGCGATCGGATGGTGGGAGGTCGCGATCGGCATCAGCTTCCTCGCGCGGCCATTGCTGAGGCTGGCGATCCTTCTGCTGGCGATGCAGATGGTCGGCACGTTCCTGCCGCTGGTCGTCCTTCCTGATGTGACGTGGCAATCGAACTTCGCACCGACGATGGAGGGGCAGTACATCTTGAAAAACCTGCTCATCATCGCCGGTGCCATGATCGTCGGCGGGACCGCTCGAACGCGAAACGACTCCCGACGCCTCTAACGCCGTGGCATCGAGAAGTGGGACCGCTGGAGGGCCAAGCAGTACAACGATTTCCTCAAGGGCGACGTGATCTTCTACTACGACTGACCGACACGTCGAGCTTCGAGTTCAATTCGATTCGGCGGTCTTTCCGACGAACGGGCGGATCCAGAGCAGGACGCCGATGCTGACGACGAGTGAGATGAGGTTCATGGCGATCTGAACGTCGGTGCGGAGCATCGGACTCCCACGAACGGCGTCGGCCTGCTCGCGTGTCACCGCGGCCATGCCGACGGTCTCTCCGCCGAGGACGGCGATCGTCACGAGCTGCGACGTGAGCGTGAAGAGCGCCATGCCCAGGGCGATCCGCCAGCCTCCGAGGCGGTTCTTGATCAGCAGCCAGGAACCCGTCGCGAGCAGCCCGGCCTCGACGAGCAGAAGCGCCGCAGCAGGCGGCCCGCTGAGGATCGTGCCGTAGAGCGGCGTCACTGCTGTGAACGCTGCAAGGCCAAAGCTGATGGCGGTGAATGCTGAGAGCAGGGCCAACGCCAGGACCCGAAGCGGCAGCGGGTCCGTCCACGTCGGCCGAGGATCGATCGCAACGAGCCGCTGTTCAAGATCAGGTCGCCTGAAGTAGAGGATGGCAGCCAGCGGCACGCCGATGCCGAGCAGGCTGGCGAAGACCACACCCGAAATTGCGGCAATACGACCTCCAGCCTGAACACCCGGTCCAAGGTCGATTGTCGCCGCGGAAGCGAGCGTGACGGGGATCGTCAGCATCGTCATGAGCATCCCCATCCATGCCAGGACGAGCATGATTTTGCGGGTCCATCGCTTGAACGTGATGCAGCCAATGCCCAGTACCAGACATCCGCCGCCGAACACGATGTACGTCAAGGCGAGCCCGACGAACTGAGCAACGGGAAGTTGCTGCGGCCCCGGCGCCATCATGGCCAGTGGCGTCGCAACCGTGATGCAGCCAAAACCCGCCGCCGCCAAGACGAGCAGAATGCCCCAGACGATCATCCCCGCCGGCTTGCCAGGTCCGTCGACACCGCGATAGCCCAGCACGGCCGCGGGCACTTCCGATGGTTTCCGAGGAGTTTCCGATCCGTCATCCTGAGCGAGCGGAGCGAGTCGAAGGACCTCGTCGGGACCAGGTGAGCCACTTCGGGCGAGGCCCCTCGGCTGCGCTCGGGATGACGGAGGGTGCTCGTTCGACACCGTCTCAGAGTGTCGTTGAACACTCTCGTCGTTGCCTGGCCCAGCAGTCATCCGCGAGATGGTCACCGACACTGCCGCCGGTGGCAACATCGTGGCTGTCTTGAGCGGACTGCTGGATGATGCAGAACAACACTTCCGTCAAAGCCGAGCAGCGTTTCGGTTCGCTTGGTTGATGATTGCCCGCGTTAGAACCCCGTAGCCGCGACCTTACAGGTCGCGGTTCGCACGAAGGGGGCGCTCCGAGTTCAACCGCGGGCTGTAAGCCCGCGGCTACGTCGATCGCGTCCGTGACACGTGCCCGTAAGCTCGACGCATGAGCAACTACATCCTGTGTCCAGGACAAGGAGCCCAGCACGTCGGCATGGGCAAGGACTACGCGGACGCCCACTCTGCGGCCAAAGCCGTCTACGACGAGGCGAACGACGTGCTGGGCGTCGACCTTGCCCGGTTCTGCTTCGAAGGGCCGGAGGAGCAACTCAACCAGACCGACATCGCCCAGCCGGCGATCTTCGCGACCAGCATCGCCTCCCACGCCGCGGCGCAAGCCGCGGATCGCCTGCCGAGCGACGTCACCAGCTACGCCGGCCTGTCGCTCGGCGAGTACACCGCGCTCTACCTCGCCGGCTGCTTCGACTTCGCAACGGGCCTCAAGCTCGTCCAGGCGCGCGGCCGGTACATGCAGGAGGCGGCCGTCAGCACGCCCGGCGGCATGGTGAGCCTCCTCGGCGTCGACGAGAACCAGGCCAGCGATCTCTGCGAGCGCGCCGCCGGCGGCGAGGTTCTGGTCCCGGCCAACTACAACTGCCCGGGCCAGATCGTCTGCAGCGGGGCGATGCCGGCCGTCGATCGTCTGGCGGAGCTGGCGGGCGAGCAGAAGGTGCGGGCGGTCAAGCTCGCCGTGGCCGGGGCGTTCCACTCGCCGCTGATGCAACCCGCCGCCGACCGGTTGGCCGACGACCTGGCCAAGGTCGACCTCGCGTCCCCGGCGACGCCTGTCTGGGCCAACGTCACGGCCGAGCCGCACGGCGACGACGTGGCGACAATCAAGAAGCTCCTCGTCCAACAGGTCGTTGAGCCGGTCCGCTGGCAGCAAACGATCGAAAAGCTTGTCGGTGACGATGCAGCCTTCACCGAACTCGCCCCCGGCCGCGTGCTGAGCGGCCTGCTCAAGAAGGTCGACCGCCGGGCCACGATGACCAACCTCGGCTCGGCCGAATCGCTCGGCTGAGTTTCGCCGGAGATCGCGAAGACGCGAAGTCGCGAAGACCGACGCGAAGGTCATGTGATTGAACGTGGTGTCGGAGTGTGACTCTCCTCTTTCCTTCGCGTCACTCTTCGTGCCTTTGCGTCTTCGCGATCTCTGACCACGATCGGCTATAAACAGCCATGACCGAAAAACCCGTCGCCATCGTCACTGGAGCGTCCCGCGGCATCGGCCGGGCGATCGCCATGAAGCTCGCACACGACGGCATGCACGTCGTCGGCTGTGCACGCTCGGCCGACAAGCTCCAGGAACTCGTCGGCGAGATCGAACAGGCCGGCGGGTCGGCGTCGGCGGTCTCCATGGACGTCGGCGACGCCGAATCGATCCGATCCGGCATCGACGCCGTCGCCAAGGAGCACGGGCGGATCGACGTGCTGGTCAACAACGCCGGGATCACGCGCGACACGCTGCTGCTCCGCATGACCGATGAGCAGTTCGACGAGGTGCTGCAGACGAACCTCAAGAGCGTCTTCGTCGCCACCAAGGCCGCGGCCCGGCAGCTCATGCGGAGCAAGCAGGGCCGAATCATCAACATCGGCAGCGTGAGCGGCGTACTCGGCAACGCCGGCCAGGCCAACTACGCCGCGAGCAAGTCGGCCC
>JBCDKH010000167.1 GCA_038746835.1 Planctomycetota bacterium
CTGGGATGAGGAAACGGCCGCCGTCTACAGAGAATCCTGGGTGACCTTCAACCAGCAGGAAGGCAAGACTTACGATGAACTGGCCGCCGGCGGGGTGAAGGCTCTCCTGGCCGTGGGCTGTGACCCTCTTGCCAAAGAAGGGTCGAAGAAAGCAAGATTCCTCGCCGCGGCCGCCACCCACCCCAACGCCACAACCAAGCAGGCGGACCTCGTTCTGCCGCTCTCGTCGTGGGTGGAGAGTCACGGTGTTTTCGTCTCCACCGATGGAACGGTTCAGTTCAACCGTCAGGCCATTCTTCCGGAAGGCTCCTCCAAGCCGGCCTGGTCACTCGCCCACAGCATTATCGAAAGGCTGGACGAAGAGACCGCGGGTCGACTGAAAGCCCGTCAGGTCTACGCCGAGATCGGCCGCCTCAACGGCAACTTCGCCGGAGCCTCCTACGACGACTTCAAGAAACCGGGTGAGCGTCACTGGAGCTACCCTCAGCAAGCGGACTTGGGTATGCCCCGACCGGACCTTTCAGCTATCCCGGTCAAACATCCCGACGCTCCCATGTGGATGCCGGCCGAACCTACGGGCTCAGTAGTCGAAGAAGCCAGCCGTCTCCATCGCGGTCAAGCGCTACCACCTGTACCCGGGCAGCGCGACCCTCGAGAAGTGGCGGCCCTTCTCGGTCTTTCAAAAAACTTCGCCAACGACGGGACGCTGTCGTTAGCCGCGACCAATGTGGAGAAAAAGGAGGGCTACATTCCCTTGCGGGTGGTAGCCGCTTCCGGAGCCCAACCTGCCGGTCCCACACCCGCCAGCCGTCACCACGAGATCGGTGTCGGCCGAAGACGACAAGTGCAGATCCCGGTGTTCACGCTGCTGCTCGCCCTGCCGACGGTGGCGTCGGCGTGGTCGTCGAAGGAGCACGTGCTCATGACCCGGCTCGCTGCCCAGCGGATTCTGGCGGACGAGGACGCACCTGCCGGTCTCAAGGCGTTCGTCCGCAAGCACTGCCCCGAGGCCGAGGACTTCGACCTGCACGACTTCATCATGAACGTGCATGTCGGGCCCAGGCCCGAGGGCTACGAAGGTCTGGCGTACTGGGCGATGCATCCCGACTTCGATCGCTCCACGCCGGTGCCGGCCTTCAACAGCACCGAGGGGAAGATGCACTACATCAACCTCGAACTGTTCAACAAAAACCCCAAGAAACGCCGCTACTTCGACGACCTCTCCGGCCTGCCGGACCTGTCCGACATTCCACGCGACCCGGACGACCCGCGTTTCGCCGAGGCGGGCTACCTGCCGTTCCGGGTGGAGCAGTGTTACAACGAGCTGGTCAAGGCCTTCGCCGTCGGCAACGACGAGGCCGCGGTCCGTTGGGCGGGGTATCTGGCCCATTACCTTCAGGACAACACGCAGCCGCACAACGCGACGGTGGATTTCCGGAGCCACAGCTACTTCTTGAACGTCCGGGATAATCTCCGCCCCAATGTCCACGGGTGGATGGAGCACGGCTTCCTAGACGAGGCGCAACCGCCGACGTGGTTAGAACTGCGTCTTAACTTCATCAACTCCTTAGAAGATGAGTTGGCGAGGGCAGTCGCCTTCACGGAGTACGACTTCTTTCGAGCTGATGTCGCGAGAATCTCAAAGTCAAGCAGCATGGTCTGCTACGGATACCTTCCAAGTATCGGCACCTCCGCCAGGCTGACCTACGACTCGCGTGGTGATCTGAAGACCTTCGCCTTGGACGAGAGTCGGGATGTGGGTCATTCGCCATTGCTCATCAAGACGCGCCTCCAAGCTATGGCAATCTCCACACTCGAAGCCGCCTGGCGGCAGGCGTGGGCAGAGTCGCAGGGAGAGTACGAACGCCCTGCCGACCAGCGGACCGCGAAGCTCACGACGCGACCGGCACGGTTGCCTGGGAGTGAGTGATGTCGGTTCCGTCCTCGGGAAAAGACCTTCAGGGATTGAACAAAGGCGCGTTTGGTGCAAGACGCCGAAGCGGGAGCTTCGGGTTCGGGGGTGTTCGACTTGATCGACCCGAAGCTTCCGCTTCGGCGTCCGTCGCGCGTTGAAGACGTTTTGAGCGAGTGCGGTGCGTCGAAGGACGTTGCCTGCCATCGCGCAGAGCCGGGCGAGGTCCCTCGGCTGCGCTCGGGATGACGGACGGGTGGAATGGGGGCGCTTTGATCAAACGAAAACGCCCGGGGCGCGGGGCCCCGGGCGTCACTCTCCTCCTCAGTCCTGGTGGTCAGGCGAAGTCGATGATGCCGACGTCGCCGTTCCAGGTGCCGTAGTACAGCCGGCCGTCGTCGGTGCGGCTCATCGAGGTGATGGGGCCGGCACTGGTCAGCAGCGTCTCGGTGCGGACGAACTGGTCGTTGGCGTCCATCACGACGGCCTCGACGCGGCCGGACTGCCAGTCGACCAGCAGCAGCGAACCACGCAGGGCGCTTGGCCAGCTGTTGCCGACGAGGAAGTCGCCGATGATGAAGGCCCGCGAGCCGTCGGAGTGGTCTCGGCTGAAGGTCGGCAGGACGAGGTCGCCGTCGAGGACGACGTCGCCGTTGTAGACGTCTTGGGCGTCCTGAGTCGTGAGGTAGCCGGGCGTCTGGTTCAGGCCGGTGTACTGGCCTTCATACCAGGGCCAGCCGTGGTTGTCGCCGCCGGTGCCGTTCATGTCGACGCGATTGACTTCCTCGCTTGTGTACCAGCCGACGTCGCCGATGAAGAGGTCGCCGTCGTCGGGCTGGACGGCCACGCTGAACGGATTCCGCAGGCCCAGTGCCCAGACGCGGCTGGCGTTGTCGTTGCCGTCGCCGGTCCAGAACGGGTTGTCGCTGACGCCGAGGCCTGTCTCGGGGTCGACGCGAAGCACCTTGCCGCGGAGCGTGTTGATGTCCTGGACGTACTTGCTGCGTGGGTCAACGGCCCCGTAGCTGGTGGCGTCGCCGAGGGTGACGAGCAGGTTGCCGTCTGAGTCGAAGGCGAGGTCGCCGACGCTGTGCGACTGGGAGTCGCTGGCGATGAAGTCGTTGATGTACTCGCCGTTGTTGTCGGGGTCTTCGGGCGTTCCGCTGGCGGGGATGTCGAAGTTGTTCCGTCCGGTGGAGTCCTTGTCGGGCGACGAGATGTTGTCCCAGGTGCTGTTCTTGCCGAGGACGACGAGCTGACTGCCCGGGACGGCCGTGCGGAAGTTGGTGGCGGCGTCCGCGGTGTAGCGGACGACGCGGCCAGCGCGGTTCCCGTTGGCATCGCGAGCGGCCAGGCCCGTGCCGTTGGCGGCCTCGGGCGGGTCGTAGGTGAACAGGGCGTAGACGTACGGGACGGTCGGGAAGTCGGGGTGGAGCTCGATGCCGAGCAGGCCGCGATCGCGGGTGCCGTTGACCTCGTCCTCGAAGGCGACGAAGGCTTGGTTGACGAGGCTGCCGTCTTCGACGATGCGGATTCGGCCGGCACGTTCGCTGACGAACAGCACGTCGCCGAGGCTGCCGGCCCACTTGACGTCGGTCACGTTCTGCAGGCCGTCGCTGACGATCTCGGTCCGGCGGAAGTCGCCGACCGGCTCGACAGGCTCATCGATGCCATCGGAAAGATCGAGCTGCGCGGTCGACGGTGCGTCGAGCGTGTTGGTGACGTAGACGCCGTCGATGCCGGTGCCGTCTTCGCGAGCGGCGATCTCCAGCGTGTGCGTGCCGGCGGGCAGGAAGAAGCTGACGGGCTCGCTGCCGGCGTCGACGTTGTGGACGCGGTCCCAGACGAACGACGAGCTGCGCGCGATGTTGTTGAACTTCACCCAGCCGTCGGTGCGGGAGATGTTGTTCGACTGGGCGACGTCGGTGCCGGAGATGCGCACCCAGACGCTGTCGTCGTCGCCGGACGGGGCTTTGGCCCGCAGGTGGACGTCGTAGAGGCCGGCGGTCTCGGCGACGATGTCGAAGGCCAAGGCGTCGCCGGCGGGCGGGTTGTTGTAGAAGTTGCCGCCGTTCCAGACGGCGTGGTTGCCGGCGCTGCCGCCCGTGACGACCTGCCAGTCGCCGCCGAGGGTTTCTGCAGGCACCTCGGTCTGGGCGTAGTAGCTGAACGGGATGAACGTCGGGGTTTCGGCGGCTTCGAGGAGGACGTCGTCGATGAAGTAGACCTCGCTGCCGGCCGTCGTGACGCCACGGATGATGAGCTCGACGGTGTTGCCGACGAGGCCGTCGTAGGTGAGTGTCCGCTGGCCGATATTGCCGACGATGCGTTCGAGCAGCTGCGGCGAATCACCATCGGCGGCGTAGAAGACGTCGACGTAGTCGAGGAACTGGCCGGTCGTTTCCATGCTGCCCGCCGCCGAGAGGCGAAGGGACAACGAGGCGGAGTCGGCGTCGCCGAGGGCAATCGGGTCGGTCCGCCACTCGACCGGGCCGTCGGTGTCGCTGAGTCGGAGTCGGTTGCCGTTGACCTGCAGCGCCGAGGCCGGACTGCCGTTGAGGTCGATGGACCAGGCGGTGGTGCCGGTGTCGGTGCTGGTGCCGTTGGGCAGGTTGAAATCTTCAAGCCACGGCAGACCGCCGTTGCCGTCGGGCTGGTCGTCGTCGAGGATCGTGATCTGAGCGGTCCGCGGTGCGCCGAGGTTGGCACCGGTGACGGCGTCGAGGCTGATGGCGAAGGTCTCGTCGCCCTCGTTGAGCTGGTCGTCGCTGATGTTGATGCGGATCGTCTGCGACGTCTGGCCAGGGTCGAACCGCAGCGTGCCAGCCCGCGACTGGTAGTCGACGCCGGCCGTCGCGGTGCCGTCGCTGGTGAGGTAGTCGAGCGTGGCGACGGTGGAGGTGTCGCCGTTACGAAGGACGGTCACATCGACAAAGCCCTCGCCCTCGACGGCCTCGAACGTGCCCGAGCCGAGCTGGAACGTGCCGGCGGCCGCAATCTGCTGGACCGTGACGTCGACCGTCGCCGTCGACAAGCCGCCGCGGCCGTCGCTGACGACATAGGAGAAGCTGTCCGGGCCGGCGTAGCCGAGATTGGGCGTGTAAAAGACGAGCTGGCCGTTGGTGGTGACGGTGCCGTTGGTGGCAGGACCGGCCGAAGTGATCGTCAGGACGTCGTCGTCCGGGTCGCTGTCGTTGGGCAGGACGGCGATGCTGTTGACGCCGCTGTTCTGCTCGATGAGGACGTTGTCGTCGACGGCGACCGGCGGCTGATTCGGCTGCGTGGTCGGCAGGACGGTCTCGAAGCTCCAAGACGAGACGTCGTGGTGGTTGAAGTTGTAACCCGACGCGGCCGTGAAGCCGAAGCGCGGGGCCGAGCCGACCAGCGACGACAGATCGAGCGTCGTTGACAGCGTCGGCTGATCGGGCTTCTGGGCGACGTCGTTGAGATAGACGCGGAGCACGTCGGTGTCGCCGCTGTAGTCGACCCACGCGTACCGCGTCTGGCCGTCGTTGAGCTGGCCGCCGACGGCGACGACGGTGTTGGCAGCGAGCGGCGAGGTGGCGTTGCCGTTGGTGTGGATGGCGACGTGGTCGCCGGACGGGTCGCCAGCACTCTGGGCCGAGTCGAACTCGATCGCGAGGCTCGGCCAGAGCCCGCTGTAGCCGAGGCCACCACCCGGGAAGGCTGGCAGCGACGGGTCGGTGTCGCGGCCGAACAGCACAAAGGCCATACCCGCCCCACCGCTGGTTCCGCGGACGCCGCCCATGTCGAAGCTGAACGACGTGGCAAAGCCCTTGTCGGGCGTGAGCGTGAGGTTGTCCTTGGTGAAGAACGCACCCTGCCCGTAGCGGACATCCGGGGCGACGCGCAGCTCGCCGTCGACGACGGCCGCGTCCTCGTAGAGGTCGAAGCTCGCGACGTTGTCGGCCGTGAATTCGGGGATGTTGAAGTCGATCGCATCGACCGCGGCGAGGAGCCGTCGTTGTTCGAGGCGTTCGGGAGCGAGATCAGGTCGGCCGAGCGAGGTCGGGCGGCGGTGGTGCTTCACGCGTCAATTGATGCCGCGATTCACATACCGATGCAAGCGCCGCAACCCGCAAAATGCGTCCGATTAGCTTTACGCGACAGAACGCGCGGCAAGACGGGCAAGACGTGCGGCCTGGGGAGCACTGTTCATCAGGTGCTAGCGCATCCAACGATCGATCCGCGTGAAACACCCTTGCGACCCTTGGCTCCGATCAACCCCGACGTCGACGGGCGGCGATGATCAGCATCGGCAGGAACGCACCAGCTGCGAGCGGCTCGGGAATCGGGACCAGGTCGAGCGATTCGACCAGCAGGTTGTCGAAGTAGAAATTCGGGAACCCCGACTGACCCTGGCCGAGGGAAAAGCGCAGCCCGTCGACGGCTGAACCGACGGCGATGTTGCCGGACAGGATCGTCGTCTTGGGCAGGTTCGAGCCGGGTGCGCCTTCGTCTTCAAGCGTCCACGTGCCGGCCTGGATGACGCCGCCATCCGAGTCGAACGTCGGCAGGGCCGAGGCGTTGTAGGTCCAGGTGAGCAGTCGCTCGCCGCTGTCGGTGAGGGCGTCGTCGAACTGGTCGTCGCCGTCGTTTTCGTAGCGGACGGCGAACTGATTGAAGCCCGATGCGACGCTGTAGCCGGCAACGGCGGTCGTGCCTTCGACCAGATCGAGGCTCAGGTCGTTCAATGCTGGACTTGCATTCGCGAGTCCGCCCGTGTTGTCGCGAAACAGGAACGTGATGACGCCGGCCGATCCGCTCGCCTGATCGCCGGCAGTGGCATCCGCTGTGAATCGCGCTGTGCCGCCGACGGCAATGTCGGGGTTGCTGGGCTGCTGGAAGTTGACGACCTGCAGGAACGGATTGCTGGCATCCTGCGAGGGCAAGAAGTCGCCGTTGGTATTTGGGGCAGACGAGAACCGCTGCTGCGTCGCCGCGCCGGCACCACTGCCGGTGGACTGCACGTCCTGCCACGTCCCAACATCGGCCACGCCGGCGGAGGGCTGCGTTGAGAAGTCGTCTTGGAAGACGACCGTCCCCGCGAACGCGACGGAAGCCGGGCCGGCGACTGCGGCGACGAAAATCGGGTGACGGGTGCGCATCGTTCTCCCTCCAAGCCTCCGCCGGCAGGATAACCAGTTGATCGGCGATTGCGAGCCAACCGGACGACCTGTCACCTTGCCGCCGCACAAGTTGTCAACGGGCCTCAAGTTCCGATAATCTACGGCTCCACGGAAGGACACCATGGCCAAGAAAAACGTCAAGACCTCACGGAAGAACGGCCGAGCCTCGGCCCCCGAAGCGGCACCGCGTGCCGCCCTCCTCGCAGAAGACGATGCCTCGCCGGATTCGCTCGAACGCGTCCGCGACATCCTGTTCGGCAGCCAGCAGCGGGACACCGAGCGTCGCCTCGGCGAGCTGGAAGAGCAGATCGGCCTCGATCTCGAGTCGATGCGCGACGACCTGGGCAATCGCCTGGAAGAGGCGGTCGCCAGGATCGATGAGCAGCTCGGCGACCTGTCCGGCAAGCTCAACGACTCGATCCGCGAGCTCAAGGAAGCCGCCAAGACGGCGCACGGCGAAATCCGCCGCGAGATTCGCGAGATGGACCGCAGCCACACCGACGCCCTCCGCAAGCTCGACGCTGACACGACCAAGCGGGCCGACGAACTCGGCAAGCGGATCGACGAGGAGTCCGCCGCCAGCGAGTCACGCGACAGCGAGATCCGCTCCACGCTTGACGAGACCGCGACCGCCATTCGCGACGAGCTGAGCACCGCCCGCGACGAGCTCAACGAAGCGATCGACGCCGCCGTCGCCCAGCTCGGCGACGCCAAGGCGGACCGCTCGGCGCTCGCAGAGCTTTTCACCGACGCCGCCGCCCGGCTGTCGGAATCGGCGAAGCCGGCGACCAACGGCCGGAAGCGTCGATAGCCGCCCGGCTCACTTCTGCGCCGGCTTCAGAGCCTCGACCGGTGCGACGGCGAAGCGTGGTTCCTCGACCAGCCGCTTCAGCCGGCCGCCTTCGTCTGGATCGCGATACTGCACGTCGTCGCGGTGGTATTGAAGCGCGTAGGCCACGCGCGGCTTGTCCGTGTGGTTTGGCCCGCTGCCGTGGACCGTCAACCGGCTGAAGGCCACGGCATCGCCGGCACACATGCGCATCGGGAAGAGCCGGTGGGCTTCCTGCTCGTGTGTGTTGTAATCGCCTTCGCCGGCGCGTTCGATCGGGCCGTCCTTGTGGCTGTGCGGAC